>JAVHRK010000103.1:0-762 GCA_036171615.1 Bacteriovoracaceae bacterium | reverse complement strand
TAAATATTTCCACGACTCGAATCCACCAAGGTTTAAAACTTTAAAACCTTTCTTTTCTAGCTCAGCACCAACTAATCCCGCTCTTCTTCCTGAATGACAGTATACAATTATAGTTTTATCTTTAGGAAAATGTTCTATTTCTTTTTCAAACTCTAATTTATTTGTATCCATAATTGACATAGGCAAACTTATCGCTTTTTTTATTCTACCTTGATTTTGTTCACTTACTTCTCTTACATCTACTATGATCGCAGAATTTTCAGTTATCATTTTATTGGCAATAGCAGGAGTCGTTTTCTCAACCGGACTTGCAAAAACAAAATTAAATAAAACTGCTATAAAAAAGATTACTACAAATAAATAATTACGTTTAAAAAATTGCATATTTAACTCCCTCTTTTTTTATACTAAAGTATTAGTCCATGGACCAGCATTGATAACGGATTTAAATCCATTTTTCTTTAAAATTCCTACTCCCATTCCACTTCTTGTACCAGATGCACAGCAAAGAATGATTGGAATATTCTTATCAAGCTCTTTTGATTTAGAATTGAGTATATCAAGCGGAATATTTAAACTACCTGGACGATTACCTCCGGCAAATTCTGCTTTTGTTCTGACATCAACAACTAAGGCTCCATTTTTTAGCATATCTGGTAGCTTTTTCTTAATTCCCCTAAATTGTAAAATTTTATATGAAATAAAAGAAACTATTAGAACAGGAACAATATAAGACTCCATCTAGATCTCCTTATTATACGC
>JAVHRK010000102.1:0-2938 GCA_036171615.1 Bacteriovoracaceae bacterium | reverse complement strand
ATTAAATTAATCCTGATAGACAGATTGAAGGGAGTTTGAATTTCCTTTTTCCGAATCAATTTTAATAAAATTTCCAATATTGGGTTGAACAAGTCTCACAGCGATTACCGGAAGTTTATTTTGATTACCATAAAATGAAATAGGTAAAAAATTTATCACAAGTACAATAACTACAAGTGCGATATGCCAATAGGCGCGAGTAATCAGTGCGAGTGCCAGTAATGCTGTTATAAAACTAAATATTGGGGCACCAAAAATTGGAGCAAGGTTTAATTGAAAGGTTGGGACAAGGGATATAAATGTATGTCCTAAGTGTGCAGGAAACTGCTGAGGAATTATCATTTCTAAAAGAGTATAGGCAAAGGCAAGACCAAACAGTGAATTTAATTTTCTTCTGATGAGAACATAAAAATAGACTTGTGGAATAATAAGTAGCGAAAAAAAGATCCCTAATAAAAAGTTAAATGGAGGAGTGAGTCCGCCAAATTCTTGCAATAAATGTGGAATCCAATAAAATCCAAATAAATAAAATCCAAGAGAGTAGAGAAGCGCTATCAATAATTGCTGTTTTAGTGACGTAAACCGATAAAGTGCAATATTTAAAAGGATAAAACCCAAGAGAGGTCCAAGAATAAAAGAATGTCCATTGGCCATTGGAAAACCAGATGCATATAATGCACCTCCGAGTAGACTATAGAAAAATGGCATATATTTTTTAATCATAAAAAATAGTAGACTGAATTAGTAGATTTGCCAATGAGAGAAAGAATCCCATACACTAAATAATATGAATTATGACTTTCAAAATGAATCAAGCCTTAGGATTCCACCAGAAGCCTATCGACCTTATAAACGTTGTGAGTTTTGCCAATCTGTCTATTTGACAAATAATTTGTGCGAAGCTTGTGGGCGTTCAGTTAATTATGATTTACTTGGTCCTCCATTTGGCCCTAAAAGCTTTTATGGATTAAAAGAGCGATATATAAAGCAATTGCCAATACTAGTGACATACTTTCCAGTTTTTGAAAATATTAAATCTCAGGAAGCAAAGTCTCTAGTGAGGCAATTAGTTAAAAGACTAAAAGATTTAACTTCTGGTCAATATGAAGAAAAAATAAAATTTATGATCGAAGCTCAAGCAATAGTAGATGAACTTCTCTATTATGGAGTTTTACCTCAAGTTGTACTTTCCTATTTAAATAATAATTCTCAATTATTAACTTATTTACAATTAAATGAACAAATAATCGTTGCCAAAAAAACTTGGTTTAAAGAATTACTATCCTATAAGCTTGCAGGAATTCTTAGAGTAAAATTTATTTTAATAACTGCTAGTCTTGTACTAATGTTTTTTAGCGTAATCATTTTTAGTTTGCGATACGGTAAATAATTTTTCCTTCTTTTTTGTTTTCCGATGTTGCTAGCTTACGTTTAATTTCAACATTTTCTCCAGACACTTGAGAGGCCATCATTAGCGCTGAAGTAGCATCTAATCTCCCGCCAGTTGCACATTTTCCTTCCATTGAGATTTCTTTTTTTGCAGTTGATTTAATAATTTCTTTAATCTTTTCTGTAGATAAAAGTGGATATTCTGACTTAATCAGTGCAGCGACTCCAGTAACGAATGCAGTTGCTTGACTTGTCCCTGTTAAGTATCCAGTTCTCCCATTTTGTAGTGATGATTTTATTCTGTAACCTGGGGCAAAAATATCAACACTATTTTTTCCATAATTAGATGAACTTAAGATTTTAAGATCTTCATCATATGCAGTTACCGTAATAATATTTTTTAATCCATAACTTGCAGGAAAATATGCTTTTTTAGTATCATCAATATTTGATTCTTCATTACCGGCAGCTGCGACAACTAATATTCCTTTTCTCTCAGCTTCTTTTAAAATACTTAATTCTTCAGCTGCAGCTTCTGGTCCACCACCTGAGTAATTAATGACATCAACATTATGGTCAACGGCATATCTTAATGCCGCAACAGTAGAGTTTAAATTATCAACACCTGAAGCGTTTGGGTTATAATATTTTAAGGCCATGATTTTAACATCTGGTAAAATGCTCTTGATGATTCCTGAAACGTGAGTACCGTGTCCATGTTGATCTGTCGGAGCACCATATATTTTTCTATCTTTAGAAAAATCTACACCAAAATTTGTTGAATCTACTTTTCCGTGATCTACATAGATATTATTTTCCAAAAATGGATGTTGACGATCAATCCCAGTATCAACAACTGCAACCACAATATCTTTTCTCTTCTTAAAACGTTTCCAAGCACCTAATAAGTTAATACTGGCAGGGTTAGTAGGGCTGATACCCCAGCTGACATAACTTGAAACTAACTCTTTAGGATCGAATGAACTACTGTTTAAAGCGGTTTGAGCTAATGAATCAAAGGAAGCTAAAGAAAGAGTTGCCAATAATTGAAAAGCAATCAGTCTTTTTGCAATTTTGTTGTTCATACTAGTGGCCCTTTTTTAAAAAAATTAGATAACAGGCAATACTTCTATTATTTAAAGCAAGGGATAGGCCAATTGATATATCACAACTTTTGACAGTTTAGACAATCTGACTACTTATTAATCGATTAAAGTTTAAGGGGGTGTAAAAAGTTTATACAATTTTGGAAATATGGAAACTTCTCCATTATGCCAAAATATAAACATGAATAGGTTAATTGATTTAGTCTTGTATGATTAAGATGTTAATAATTTTACCGATATTTATGAGTATGAATATTACAAAAAGTTTTCTCGTTTTTTTATTCTTAGTAACTTCAGTTACCTTGGCCGCAGGTAAGACAACTTTACCAGATGGGGGCGTTGAATCCCCATATGAATCCTGTAAATCGGTAGTTATTGTTTCGAAAGATAGTAACTGCTCATACCTAATCAGGAATATTCCCGCTGTATGCTAATGAAATTGC
>JAVHRK010000101.1:0-2972 GCA_036171615.1 Bacteriovoracaceae bacterium | reverse complement strand
CTCACTTCATTAGTGAGTTTTTAAATCAATTTGTAAGGATTTATTAATTTCAACTCGATCAGAAATTTTCCCCTGTCTCACATAAACTTTAAAGTCACCGAATTCAATATTGAATTCCTTGACTAAAAATTCTAGCGCTTCCTTTATCAAAGAATGTTGCTCGGCGTAGTTTTGGCCTTTTTTACATTCATTAGCTAATTTAGCGAATTGGGACTTGTTCATTCTTTCTGTTCTCGTTTGTTAAGTTACTAATTCTCATCCTTGAGACAGTTCTATTAAAAATAAATTTGACCGTCAAATTATTTTGGTTGACTTTTTTTCGCTAAATTAGCTAAAACGATCGCCATGAACATAGAACATATCCAAATTGGTGAACGTATAAGGAAAGCTCGTCTTGCAAAAAAGATTAAGCAATCTGATTTAGATACAGATGCCGAATTGCCTCGCAGTTCAATCTCTAAAATCGAATTAGGAAACAGAGAAATTACGACAAGTGAACTCATTAGAATTGCCCGTGCTCTGGGCACACCTGTAGATAGCTTAACAGGTGCAAGTGATAGCTTCATCTACAGAGAAGAAATTAAAGTTGTCGAAGCTCTAAGAGAAATTCCTTTTGAAGATTATAAGAGAATTATGTCAATGCTAGAAGCATCTGTTTATTACACAGCTAAAGACGTTGACGAAAATAAAAAAGGCCAGCTTCTTGATTTGGTTACAAGTCTTGCTTCATTTATGAAAAATGACCAAAGACCGAGACCAATTCAGAAGAATTTTAATAATGAAAAAGATAATAAAAAGATTAGAAATCTACATTGAGGTATAAGATGAAAGAAGAAAGAAACTATGAAAGTGAATCAGTACCAACTAATTCAAATGTAATTAAGAAGGAACTAAAAGATGTTCCAAGTGTTCGCCTATCACCGGAGCAGATCGAAGAAATTCATGCCGATGAATATTCTTTAGTATTATTTTACGCAACTAGAATGCAACCAATGTCTATTGGGGAAATAAAAAGACAGTTTGTTGAAACTGAGCCTAAAAAAGCTGAATCTGTAATGGAGCGTTTTTTGAAAGTTGGTTTAATTCATAAAACAGATGATGGGAAATTTTATTCAAACTTTCCAAACAACTATATTAATTACTCTGACTATCGTTATGATGGCGATCTTGAAGCTCGAAAAGATTCTAAAGTTTTTCAAATAATGAAAGAGCAAACTGGAAAAAAAGAATTTTGGAAAGATAAGACATATTTTTCAATTGATGCTTTTTTTACTGATGAACAATCTAGCGAGCTTATTGAAATGCTAAAAGAAGTAAAACTTAAAGCAAAACAATTTGCCAATCAAAATGACAAATTAACAAGTAAAGGTATGAAGTTTAGACGTTTCAAGTTTTATGACATGTTCTGGGCCGTCGCTCTATTTGCAATTACTTTTTCATTAACAGCAATTCATCCTGCTTCTAATGCATTTGCTAGTCATAGCGGTGGAAACGATCCTGTTGGTGTTTCTTATGTAATGAACAAGGTTGGAGCAATTACTGTTGATAAAGTTAGTGGCGGTGGTGGTAATGATCCTACAGCTAGTTTTGTAAATTCTGATCCCACAGACAACCAAGGTGGTGGAGGTGGACATGATCCTGAACAAACTTCTATTAAGTGTAAAATTGTAATTGGTAATAAAGTTTTTAAAGGTTTTATCAATGAAGAAAATAATTCATGTGCCTTGGCAACTGAATATTTAAATATTGAAGAATAGGATTAAGTGAACGCAACTAATAAATCAAGATTAGTATTAGGGTTAAGAGGCTACGGAGCGATGCTGTTTAGTATCGCGGCCTCTCCCGTACTTCACAATGCTGGCGTTAGTTTTAAAACGATCTCAATCGGTTTTGGCTTTCTTTATGTTGTATTGGCATTGTTTGAAATCCCCACAGGAATTTGGGCAGATTTATTTGGAGCCAAAAAGTCTTCAATTGTTGGTGGATTAATTCAGACAATTGGCTTACTTCTTTTTATATTTTCTCAGAAAGGTAGCTTTATTGTAATAGCTTCTTTTACCCTTTACGGGATTGGTTCAAGTTTTATTTCAGGTGCTCTTTCAGCATTACTTTATGCCAATGTTAAAAAAGAGGATGAAGATAAGTTTGATTCTAGTAAATATTTTTCTATTATTGAAAAGACTTCTGTCGCAAGTTACATTCTTGCTAGCGTATCTGTCGGATTTTTATCTCAACTTCTAGGATTATATTCATTTGCAGTGGCCGGTGGGATTTATCTCGTTGCGGTTGTGATTGTTGGACTAAATGTACATGAAGAATTTATTTCAAAAACTCATAAGAAATTATCTGAATTTATCTCTCAGGCAATCTCGGGTTTAAAGTATATTGGATCAAACAAAGAATTGAAAATTCTTCTTCCGATAAGAATGCTTAATCAAATTGAGACAATCCTAGGGATTTTGTGGCTTCCATGGATAAAAAAACTTGGTGGAAGTGATTTATGGTTTTCGGTTCTTGCTACAGGATCATATTTGTCGAGATACGCCGTTAATCACTATTATTCTAAAAAAGAAAGGCCATCGACATTTATGCCAAGAATTCAATCATCTCTATTGGTGATGGGGATTGGTGCCAGTATTTGTGCGATTACAAGTAATGTCTATCTTGCTTTAGTTGGTGTTTGGATAATGGCAGGAGCCAGAGGAATTTTTCTTCCAGCGACACAAGCCATTCAACATGATTCATTTCCCGAAGAAATTCGTTCCACTGGATTGTCTATGATGAATTTCTCAGTTGAGGCCATGATTGCGATTAGTTATTTTATTAGTAGCTCATGGATTGATGGCCTTCATCCAAGTAATGCTTGGTGGATTTCTGTTGGTGCATTCTTAATATCTGTATTATTTGTTATTTTTCTCAAGGAGTGTGCTGGTGATATTAGAACATCAAATTCTAGTATAAGTTGATAAAAC
>JAVHRK010000100.1:0-3011 GCA_036171615.1 Bacteriovoracaceae bacterium | reverse complement strand
GAAATTTTTTCAGAAGCTAAGTGTAAATTTAATATACCGACACAAAAAAATTAATTATTTTTTTATAAAAAGGAATAGAAGTGAATAAAAAAAATGAACGCAACGATATTGATGAAAAAAAACAACAAGCGCTTGATTACCACTCGGAAGGTCGTCCGGGTAAAATTGAAGTTATAACAACTAAGCCATTCTTAACATCCATAGATTTGTCAAAGGCATACACCCCAGGGGTGGCCCATCCATGCTTAGAAATAGCGAAGAATCCGGACCTTGCTTATAAATATACTTCCAAAGGAAATTTAGTCGCTGTAATTTCAAACGGGACAGCCGTTTTGGGGTTAGGAAATATTGGGGCAATCGCAGGGAAGCCCGTAATGGAAGGGAAGGGAAATTTATTTAAAAAATTTGCTGATATAGATGTATTCGATATTGAAGTAAACGAACCTACAATTGAAGGGATGGTTAAATTTGTAACACAAATTGAACCTACTTTTGGAGGTATAAATTTAGAAGATATAAAAGCTCCAGAGTGTTTTGAAATTGAAGCTCAGTTAATTGAGAAATTAAATATTCCAGTTTTTCATGATGATCAACATGGAACTGCAATAATTGCTTCGGCAGCTTTTTTAAATGCCTTGGAGGTTACTAATAGAAAAATCGAAAATGTAAAGTTAGTGGTGTCTGGGGCAGGAGCCGCTGCCATTTCAATTATTAGATTGCTTTTAGAATTAGGATTGTCGAAACAGAATCTTATTATGTGTGATTCTAATGGTGCTATTTATAAAGGTCGAAAAGATGGAATGAACAAGTATAAAGAAGAATTTGCCATCAATACAACATGTAGAACACTGGGCGACGCAATGATAGGTGCCGATGCATTTATAGGTTGTTCTGCTAGGGGATTGGTCTCTCCTGAAATGGTAAAGAGCATGGGGCAAAATCCAATCATTTTTGCGATGGCCAACCCTGAGCCTGAAATTTATCCGTCTGAGGTTCATGCGGTAAGAGATGATGCAATTATGGCAACGGGAAGATCTGATTTTCCTAATCAAGTTAATAATGTTTTATGTTTCCCATTTATTTTTAGAGGGGCATTAGACGTAAGAGCTTCTAAAATTAATATGCAAATGAAATTGGCAGCAGTTAAGGCCCTTGCTGATTTAGCGAAAGAAGATGTTCCTGAAGAGGTCAAGCTTGCTTATGGTGGAGAAGATTTTAAATTTGGTAAAAGCTATTTAATTCCTAAGGCATTTGATCCAAGGATTTTGACAAGAGTTACTCCGGCAGTTGCAAAAGCTGCCATGGATTCTGGTGTGGCAAGAATTATAATAAATGATTTAAATGAATATGCAAGATCTCTTGAGGGGCGAATGGGAAATTCTGCTCAATTTATGAAATCTCTGAGAGATCGTTTGCATACTCAAATTGAAAAGAGTGGGCGTAAAGTTAAGGTTGTATTTGCTGAAGGGAAAAATACAAGAATTTTGTTAGCCGCAAAGCAATTAATTGAGGAAGATTTAATTGATCCAATATTACTTGGAAGTAAAAAATCAATTCATAAAAAAATGGATCTACTTGGTTTAGAAAATCTTAAAGACGAAATAAAGGTATTTAGTCCTAAAAAACATGTGGAATTTAGTAATTTTGTACGGATGTATTCAAAAGAGCGACAACGAAGTGGGATATCTATTTATCACGCAGAAGAATTGATGTCACATCAAAATTATTTTGGCTCAATGATGGTAAAGCATGGACTTGCTGACGTTATGATCGCAGGACCGACACTGAATTATGCTGATTGCTTTCCTCCTTTGATTCATGTTCTTGGCACGGAAGAAAAGAAGCAAGCATCGGGAATTTTTATTATGACGTTCAAAAATCGCGTACTCTTTTTTGCAGACTGTGCGGTTCAGGTTGAGCCAGATGAAAATCAGCTCTGTGAAATAGCAGCAAGCACCGCAAAACTATTTAGAAAATTAATGAAAAGAGAACCGCGAATATCATTTTTAAGTTTTTCCAATTTTGGATCAAGTGATCATAAAAAAGCAAAAATGGTTAAAGATGCTGTTCAATTAACCAAAATTCGTTATCCAAATTTAAAAGTTGAAGGTGAACTGCAAGCAGACGTGGCAGTAAATAAATCAATTATGGACAAATTGTTTAGCTTTTCAACACTGGATGGACCAACAGATGTTTTAATTTTCCCAGATCTTAATTCTGCAAATATCAGTTACAAATTGCTTGCTCAATTAGCAAATGCCAATGCTATTGGGCCAATTCTAGTTCCGATGAATTTTTCAGCAAATATTATTCCGAGAACTGCTAGCGTAACTGAAATTGTAAATATGTGTGTTTTATCTTCAATTTTAAATGAAAAAAAATAATGTCTAAAAATAATAACTAAGGAATTTATGTGAATAAGAAATTATCACCTATAACAGATTCATCTATTTTTAAAAAACAGATGATGGGTTTTACTGGTCTATTGCTCTGTGGATTTGTATTAACTCATTTACTTGGTAACTTGACTCTTTTTGTCGGGGCAGACGCTTTTAATAAGTACTCTCATGCACTAACCAGTAATCCTCTGATCTATTTAGCTGAAGTAGGGTTAATACTAATCTTTCTTGTTCACCTTCGGTTTGGTATTAAGCTTACAATTGAAAATAAAAAAGCTCGTCCACAAGACTATTTCATGCGAGCGAAGTCAGGAAGAGGGGCAACGATTGCTTCTTCAACCATGATTTATTCAGGAGTTTTGACTTTTATATTTTTAATTATACACATTACGGGACTTAAATTTGGATCACATTATGATACAAATATCGATGGTATAGAAATGAGAGATATTTATCGAACAACTATTGAATATTTTCATGATCCAGTTCACGTTATAATTTATATCGTCGCTGTTTCTACCTTGGGCGTACACGTGAGTCATGGTTTATGGTCGTCTTTTCAATCTCTAGGATTTAATCATCCGAAATATATGCCAAAAATTCATAAAGTTT
>JAVHRK010000099.1:0-98583 GCA_036171615.1 Bacteriovoracaceae bacterium | reverse complement strand
TTAATAAAAGTAATTATAAAAATATTTTAGTAATTCATAACTCTGATTCAATTGAATTAACGCTTTCTATTTCTAATATTAAAAGTATTAATAAATGGAATATTCTAGTTGATGATCAATCTGCAGGGATTAAACCTATCTTACATTCCAGAGTGAAAATTCATAAAGGAGAAATTAAAGTTCCTCCTAAGTGCACAGTTGTATTAGGTGGAATGGAATAAATTACGAACAGACTTCGTTTAAATTTTTTATATTATTTTCAAAATCTGCTACATTTGTAAGAGTTGTTAAAGCGATATTATCAAGGGCTTCTGTTGTTAAAAATGCTTGGTGCGAAGTTATGAGAACATTTGGAAAAGTTATTAGTCGAGCAAGTACATCATCAATAATCATTTCATCAGAATGATCTTCAAAAAAAAAGTTTTCTTCCTCTTCATAGACATCTAAGGCAATTGAACCAATTTGTTTGTTTTTTAATCCTGCAACTACGGCCTTGGTATCCATTAGACCACCTCTGCCTGTATTCACAATCATTACATTGGGTCTAAGTAGTTTTATTGTTTCTTCATTGATAAAATGTGTTGATTCTTTTGTTAGTGGTAAATGCAACGAAATAATGTCTGATAAAGACAGTAAGTCATCTTTGGAAACATATTCTATACCTAATGATAGTAACTCTTCAGATGGATGAAGGTCTGTTGCAATTACACGACACCCAAAACCTTTCATTATTTTGGCCAAAATTATTCCAATTTTGCCCGTACCAACAACACCAACTGTTTTTTGATAAAAATCAAATCCAATAAGTCCATGCAATGAAAAATTTCCATCGCGAACTCGCATATGGGCACGATGGGTTTTACGATTTAGAGTAAGCATTAGCGCCACTGCATATTCAGCAACAGCATGAGGTGAATAGGCAGGAACTCTAAAAACTTTAATATTTAATCTGGATGCAGCAACTAAATCAATATTATTAAATCCAGCACATCTAAGTACAATTAATTTTATTTCCATTTCTGCTAACAAAGTTAAGACTTTTTCATCAGCATGATCATTAACAAATAAACATATGGCCTGACATTTTTTTGCTAAAGCAACTGTCTCTTCAGTTAGCTTGTCATCAAAAAACTTTAATTTATAACCAAATTTATTATTAAATTTATTAAAATATTCTTGGTCATATTGCTTAGAACTAAAAAACGCAATGTTCATCCTGAACTTCTCCAATTTTGACTATTACATTATGATTAGTTGGATTTTGTAATTCATTCATTAATTCATTTACTGAAATAATTTTGTCAATTCGATGAGCAGTTTGACCTACAGTATATAAGTCTTTTTCATTAGGAGCGAGCTTAATAGACGCAAGTAATCCATTACAAATACAAAAAGATTTATCATTTTCATTTTTTGCCGGACAATTGCCTTTATTAAGTAAATATCCTTTGTCACATTTTGGTGCTCTGGTAAAACTTAAGGCCTCTTGATAAAATGGACTTTTCTTTAAAACTCTAAATAACATTCCACAAGGTGAGCCCGGTCTATTTGCCAATTCAATATCATCTTCTTTGCAGTCAATTAACATTTGTTTATAGTTCGAATTTGCACCACTTTCGTGAGTAGCTAAAAATCTTGTTCCCATTTGAACACCACCACATCCAAGCTCTATAAAGTGTTTTATATCTTCATGTGTATAAACACCACCAGCTGCAATTACTGGAATATTTAAGTCCCAAGCTCTACAGACTGCGATTACTTCCTGAATTAAATTTTCTAATTTATTTGCTGGATCAACAGCTTGTTCAGGATCTCTCCATGCAATATGTCCACCTGCTAATGGCCCTTCAACGATAAGAGCATCTGGAAGTCTTCCACTACGTGACCATCTTTTAAAAATTACTTCTGTGGCCCTACCGGATGAGACAATAGGAATCAGAGCTACATCATTAGCACGAGGATGTTGTTTAACAATTTCTGGAAGTGCCATAGGCAACCCAGCACCACTTATGATGGCATCTACTCGACCATCCATAGAACCTAAAACTGAATCTTCATAGGTATTGATTACAGCAACCATTATATTCATACCAATGGCACCACCATTAGCAATTTTTTTTGCGTCTATTACATCTTGTGCAGCTGCTTCACGATGTTTCATTTTAATTCCATGTCTATCCGATACAATTCTATCTAATGCGGCCGACGATAAAACCCCCATTCCGCCTTCAGCTGCAACTGCACCTGCCAGATTGAAGCTTGAAAGTCCTATTCCCATACCACCTTGAATCACCGGAACTTTTATTATTATATTTCGAATTGTTAGTTCTGGTAGGCTTGCCTGAAACATATGTATCTCCTAATAAATCTTTCTTAAAAAAATATCATATGAATTGTTAAGTGTGTGTTATGTTTTGTATAAGATTTGTAAAAAATAATTTATTTTCAATTGAAAACAACGCGTCCTTGCAATTATTTTAAAGTCGAAAGAGATGCTATTATTCTCAGAAATACTAAACGACTAAATTTTTCTTTGGCCAAGGGTAAGTAGTTACTTAAACTCCAATTTTGATTCTCAATTATATAATCAGCAAAATCGTGCGCTATAATAAATAGCGCTGACATTGGTATAAATTTTTTATGTATAATTTTTTCTGGAAAACCAGTTTCATCAGGTAATTCATGATGCTGTCTTAATATTGTCAATATATCTTCATCTACTTTGGGAAAATTCGCTATACTTGTTGCTGCCATATTTGCATGTTCAAATATTAACCTATAATCAATATCTGAAATTTGTTGATTCATTTTTAGTACTTCTAAATTTTCAAGTGAACCAATTTTTGCTAGATGAGGCTTCTCTGACAAGGCTATATCATGCAAACTAGCGGCATAGATTAGTTTTGTTAAAGTTTTTTCAGTATCCCATTGAAGATGCTTGGCAAATCCCAAGATTACATTAATGAGTAATTCTGTGTGAGCCGTAAAATAATTATCAGGATTTCTATCTACTTTAAGTGAATTAAATATTGCTTTCGGCGTTTTTAGTTTTTTTACCATTGCTAAAGACGAAGCTATTTTTAAATCTAGCTCTGCAGGTGTAATTGGAACTTTACATTTTAAAAATGGAATTTTATCAAATGATCCTAATTCTAATTCTGCTATATTAACATAATGATTGCTTAACGCTTTCGCAGCAATTTCCAAAAGTTCTGTTATTTGAAATGGCTTACCCATTATACCAGCATATCGTAGTTTATTTTTTTCAATAAATTGTGTGCTCACCATTCCACTAATAATAATAATTGGAACATTTTTATTTTTATTTTTGGGATTATCAATGATAAATTTTACTACTTCAGATCCATTTCTTCCTCGAAGATTTATATCTAAAGTGATCAGGGAAAATGAATAAGTTTCTAGACAATCTTGGGCCTGATCTACAGTATTTGCAATGATAACTCGATCAACGGAATCACTTAAAAATTCGCCAATTAAGCCTGCCATTTCAGCGTTATCTTCAACGATCAGTAAAAGTTTTTCCATGAGAATATTTTATGATAGTTTTACTTTTTTCAATATAAAAAAATATTAATTAAAATGTGAATTTTGATGATATTAAAAAAATGGTGCAAACGGCAGGAGTCGAACCTGCGACCACTTGATTCGTAGTCAAGTACTCTATCCAACTGAGCTACGTCTGCACAAATTTTTTAAAGAACTTAGAAATAATGGCGGAGACGGTGAGATTCGAACTCACGGTACCCCTTGCGGGGTACGACTCCTTAGCAAGGAGCTGGATTAGACCACTCTCCCACGTCTCCATCTAATTCTAACTAAATAATTGCTGGATTGCGAAATGGCGGAGGACACAGGGTTCGAACCTGCGGAACCTTGCGGTTCAACGGTTTTCAAAACCGCCGCTTTCGACCACTCAGCCAATCCTCCGTATTAGTCAGCAAACAATATAATAATTCTATTCAAAAAAGACAAGCACGAAATTATTTGCCCTTATTTTAATGTACGAATGAGTGCTTCAATCTGGGCCCGATCTAATGCACCGGGATTTAATTGGATATAACTATCAAAATAAGTTTTTGCATCGGCACGTTGCCCTGCGGCCTTATAGGCATAGCCTAATTGCTTACTAATCTCTGGATTCAATTTGTCGTTTCTTCTGGCCATTAACAATAAGTCTATAGCTTCACGGCCGTGGTTTTGAAGAAGTTGTATTTTTCCCATAGCTACTAACGCTTCTACTGATTTGGGATTGAGACTTAAGGCCTGTTCATACTGTGAAAGCGATTCATGGTAATCTTTTTTAGCTAATGCAATTTCCCCTAACATTATATTTGAATATTCTAATGTTGGATTTAAAACTTTTTCTTGTTCTGCCATGGCTTTAGCTTTTTCTAAGTCACCTTGTCTCAATGCAATTTTGGATAATAAATAATGTAATCTAGGATATGATTTTAATCTATCATTTACTTGATTAAGGCGTTCGCGAGCTTCGCCTAAATCGCCTTCTTTCATATAGAATTCTGCAAGCTCCATTTGCAAAGATAAATTTCCAGGATTTATTTTTAATAATTCTTTTGCATAATTGGTAAAGTCGACTTTATTTTCTTCAAGCTTTGCTGCATAAATAAGAAATTCAAAAAAATTTTCATCTTTTTTAGGCATTGCAAGAATTTTTTTATAATAACTTTGAAACTCTTTAATTTGACCACTGCTATAATAAATTTTTGCTATTGTAGATATTAATAAGGGACTTTCTCCTAACTCTGAAATTGAATCACGCAAATAACCTAACGCTATATCTGCATTGTCTTGATCAGCTAAAATCTGAGCTTGAAGAGATATATATTCTACGTTTTTTGGGTCAAGTGTAATGGCCTTATTTAAATATTTTTTTGCATCTTCAAATTTTTTTAATTTAAAACAAATTTTTGAAAGATTGTATAAATCTCGATCGGAAAGTGGATTAATACTTAACGCTTTTAAATACCATTCAATGGCCAAATGATGAACTTTTTTTTCTTCGAATAGATAGGCCATTAAGCTTGCATATTCGGCCGTAAATGCAAATTTTGTTTTTGATAATTCGACTAGGCTTTTTTGAGCATCGTCAAACTTATAGGATTTAATATTTGTTTCAATTAGCATCGTTTGAATTTGCATATTATTTGAATTTTTTTCTAATAATCTATTTAAAGAAAAAATTGCGGCATCATATAATCCTTTAACCAACTGTATCCTTACATGCTGAAGCATAGCTGGAACATATCCAGGATCTGCATCTACGGCCTCAACTGATAATGCTGATGCTGTTTCGTAATTAAGATTTTTGATTTCGATTTCAGCTTTTTTCATTAGTTCTATAATTTTACTTTCTAAAATAAGTGCCTGTGCAAACTTATCTCCTTTTATATCTAATGTTGAGAGAACAGATCTCAAATCTTCTGATTCAATAATTGCTAATGATTTTTTAAAAAAAATCGAAGCTTCTTTATTCTTATTTTTTGCTGCAGCTAAAAACCCCATATGTTTATAAAATTTTGCTGTATATGAAGGCGAGAGTTCAAGGTTTAATTTTTTACTTTTTAAAAGTAGTGCCTCATATTTTTCAAGAGACTTAGTATTTAAATAATAGTCTGCTTGTTTTAAAATTAAAGCGACACTGTTGGGATATTTTTCAAGTCCTTCTGCAATAACCTTAGATGCTAACTCTTGCTTTTCATCACTTTCAAAGTATTCGGCAAGAGAGATATAAGATTCATATGGCTTGTTGGGAATATCATTGATTTTCAAAGCTAACTTTGATGCGTCAGAAAGTTCGCCTGCCTTAATTAATAAATCTAAATAATAGCTTAATAGTTTTGTTGATGTTTTCCCTTTAGCTCGAAGATAATTTTTTATTATATTTACACCAGACTGATATTTTCCAATTTTATTAAAAAATAATGCTGTACCAGTAACAACTTGTACGTCACTAAATGTTTTATTTTCCGATAACATAATTAATTTATAAATTATATTTGCTGCCTTATTTCTATCCTTGGCATCTTCAAGAAGTTCTGAATATGTTAATATCAATTCCCCCAACGCATCGTTGGATCGAAATTGATTTTGCAAGGATTCAACAAACTTCTGCGATGCCAGAGTACGACCTACATAATTGTTTTTATTATATGACTCTCTTCCTTTTATTAATGCTAATGAGGCCTTACTGGCGTCTTCATATTCTAATGTATTTGGGAAAATTATTTTCGCATAAAATGGTTCGACAGAATTTACTGTTTTTTCAGGATTTAACAACACATAGATTATGGCCAAAAAAGCGAATGCAATAATTGGCTTCATTCCTTTATTTTTTTTCTTTACCTTTTCATTTTCTAATTCGACTTCTACTTTTTCTTCTTTTGATTTAATTCTTATTTTATTTTCTTCTAAAATTTCCTGTTGTTCAAAATCTAATTCTGAGGCACGTAATTCAGTATTAATTGTTGGAAGTATTGAATTAATATCTAAAAATTGTGTTTTTTCATTAACTGATTCTGATTTTGACTTTTGTACAATTGTTTTTTCTTTTATTACGACTGGGCCATCTACATCCACCCTTGTGGCTTTTTTTATTTGTACAGAGGCTTTTTTAGTGTTAATTCTTGTTTTATCTTGATCATCTAGAACTGTTTGTTTTATGATTTTTGTTTTTTCAATTTCTGGTTCTGATTCTGGTACTACGTTAGAATTTTTATTTTTTAATTCTTCTTTATGTTTTTTTTCTAATTCTGAGTAATCCACATCCTGGAGTTCATTTTTGCTAAACTTAAATTCTTTAAACAGTGATTGATCAGAATCTAAGGGGACAGTCTTAGTCGATTCTTTAACAATAAATGATTCAGATAAATCTTTAAAGTTTGATATTGGAAGCCAGTCGCCAACTGGAAACAACTGACAAAGCTCGTTTCCACTTATTCGTTCTTTTGCGTATAACTCAACAATTTCCTCTTTAAAAAAAGGACCTATAACTCGATCGTCGCTCAGTCGAATTCTGTATTTTAAACTCATTTACTCCTGTCTATTTCATCTCTAAAAATATCGATGGAAGCAATCCCACCGTGATGACAGACACTAAAATTATAGCATGAACTATGATTTCGCTAAATGATGTTTTTAGAACAAGTTGTTTTGTACCACTAACTGGCTCGCCAAATAAATCACTTACAATTCTAATATAGTATGCAAATCCAATGATGGAACTAATAAGAATTAGTGAGGCCCCAATTGTAAATCCTTCTCTAAAATAATTTGTAAAAAGCATATACTTCATAGCAAATCCTGAAGTTAGAGGAATTCCGGCAAGACTTAAGACAAAAATGATTAACATAATTGACAATCTTTTATTTGAATAAAATCCTGAAAGCAAAATACTTTTACCATCTTTATTATTATTCAGTTGTGCAAATTGGTTAAGTATAAGGATCACACCAGCTGCAGTTAGTGAATAAAGAACCAAGAAACTGATTAATTGTCTTTCATAACCTTCGTCGGGATTCATACCTATCATCATTAAAATATAACCTGCATGTGCTACTGATGAGTACGCAATTATTCTCTTAAATTGTCCCTGAACTACGGCCATAATATTGCCATAGAATGCAGACACTACTGCAATTACTTCAACAATTCTGATTAATATTTCTTGAAAATGAGGATCGCACTCTAAGAGCAAAAGCTGTAAAAGTGTTATAAATTTAAATCCTAAGATAATTTTTGAAATGAAGAAATTGGTAGCCAAATTACCCGAAGACACGTTTGAATAAACATCCGCGACCCAAGCGTGAAATGGAAAGGCCCCAAGCTTAAAACAAGTCACAAGGACAAAGATACCAATTGAAATTGCATATAGTTCTTGATTGTTGACAATAGGATTTACAAGTGAAAGTCCGCCTGTTGCACCAAGAAAAAAAGCAGCTCCGAGAAGAAAAATTATTGAGACTACAGCACCTTGAACAAGATACTTCACAGCAGCTTCTTTTGAAAATTCTAAGTCAGACAATGCTACTAGTGTGTATCCAAGGAGTGCTATGCTTTCCATTGCAACATAAAATGTCATTAATTCATTTGCACCAATTAAAAATACTCCACCAAGAAACATATAATTTATAATTAAAGTACTCTTGACCCTATCTAAGGTACTTGTACCATTTAGTAAAATCATCATTATATTTAGTGCTGCAGTAATTTTTAGTAGTAAAACCCTATTCCCATCAAGAGAGAACATTTCACCTAAAGCAAATGAATCACTTGTAAACAACATTCCAAAAAATACAATGGCAGAGAGTAGAGCAAAACAAAACGAAATTATTTTTCCGTATTTTTTCAAACTTAAAGTTAATAGGGCAATAGAGTTTAACCCAATAAATATTAGTACCGTTTGTAGAAAATTTAAATTTTCCATTTTAGACCCCTCCGTAGAGAGAAAATATTAATTTGGGATATAAACCAAATATTATTGTTAATATGGCCAATATTACTAATGGAATTGTTTCTCTTAGTGAAATATCTTTCAAGGAATTATTTTCAACATTTGAAATCTCGCCTAAAGCTGTCATATGATACATTTTCAGTAAATAAATTGGTGATAAAATAATTCCAGTTGCTGCTAAAATAGCTACCATTTTATTTGTTTCAAATAAACCTGCAGTAATCATAAATTCCCCAACAAATCCACATGTCATTGGAACGGCCATTGATCCAGCTGTTATAATAAAAAAGAGAATCGCAAATTTTGGCATGACTTTCGCTATACCACCATACAGATCAAGTTTTTTTGTATGAGTTCTTCCATATAGGTAGTGAACACCAATAAACAATCCAGGTGTAGAAATCCCATGTGCGATCATTTGAAAAACGGCACCTTTTACAGCAAATTCATTTGCCGAAAAAACTCCTGCAACTATATAACCCATATGAGATATTGAAGAAAAAGCCACTAACTTTTTTATATCAGATTGCGCCCATGCAGTTAGTGCTCCATAAATAACACCAATTGCTCCTAAGTATAAAATAATATCCCTATTGGCCGCTACAGCTTCAGGGTAAAATGGTATAACAAATCGAAGCAATCCATAAATACCAAGTTTTAGTAAAATACCTGCGAGTAGAATTGAGCCAGCAGTTGGAGCCTCAACATGCGCTTCAGGTAACCAAGAATGGAAAGGAAAAACTGGAACTTTTAAAAAGAAGGCAATTGAAAAGGCCCAAAAGATCAAGGACTGCGGAGACACAAATCCATTAAAAGATAAATTAAGAGATTTAATTACTTCTAGGTTTAGATCGTATGAACCATTTAAACTAAACGCAAGAGAACTCATATAGCACATTGAAACAAGTATCAATATAGAGCCCGAAGCAGTCATTAGAAAAAATTTGATACTTGCATATCTTCTATTTTCACCACCAAATACTCCTACAAGAATAAACAAGGGAATAAGCATTGCTTCCCAAAATATGTAAAATGCATAGAGAGAAGTAACCAGTAAAGAGCCATTAACGGCCCAAACAAGTGCATATATTAAAAAATAATATAGTTTTAATTTTTCTGTTTTTATATCCCATGTTGCAATAACTACAACAATTAACAGAAAGGCATTGAGAAGGAGAAGCAAACCACTCAATCCATCCATTGCAAACGTGTAAGTGATACCAAAAAAATATGGCATACTAAATTTATATAGCTCATTCATAACTGTTGAATCAGGCATATCTATAAATAACTTTATTGAATAAGCAAAAATTACTAATGACCCAAGTAAGGCATAAATCTTTATGGCCCGTTGATTATTTTTGGGAGCAAAAATAAATCCAACGGCCCATAAAAGCGGTATAAGAAATTTAATTATAAATAGTTGATCCATTATTCTCTCGTTTACTTAAATTATCTGAATATAAAAACATTAAAAATTGCAGTTATAAGAAATGTTAAACCAATGACTATATACAGAATTCCTACTTCTAGTTTTTCTGGCTTATTCTGATTTAAAAAGTCTCCTGATTGTACTGTACTTTTGGCAACCAATCTTACGAATCCGTTTATTATGTGTGCTTCAACAAAATCCACTAAAATATTTGCGGTTTTGTACAACGGCTTAATAATTACTAATTCATATAATTCATCTACTTTAAATTTATTATTACTAATTTCCCATAAATAATGAAACTTTAACTTTAATCTATCTCGCATTTTTGTAGAATCATTTTTAATATAAATAGAATAAGCAAGTCCCATTGAAAGTAAAATAAGAAGAGTTGTAACAACTGTCATTATTATTTCCGACTCTTCATTTAATATATTATGGCCGATTGGTTTTGCTACAAATCTTTCAGCAAATTCTTGGAACAAGCGAGCATTTCCATGCCCTGCTAATAAATGCGGTAGACCTACATACCCAGCAATAATACTAAGAATAGCTAGTATTATTAATGGAATCGTCATCACCATTGGTGACTCGTGAGGTTCATGTGCATGTTTTTCATGATGACTAGGTTTCACTATAAACACGAGTAATAACATTCTCGTCATATAAAATGCAGTCAATAATGCGGTTACTAAACCAATTGAATATAAATATATTCCGTTATTTGGATTTGTATAGGCCATAGACAGAATTTCGTCTTTTGAGAAAAATCCGGAAAATCCAGGTATCCCTGATATTGCCAATAGACCTACTAGAAATGTCCAAAAAGTTATTGGCATTTTCTTTTTTAAATCACCCATATGAAATATATTCTGTTCATGGTGGCAACCATAGATTACTGAAGCTGCACATAAGAAGAGTAATGCCTTAAAGAATGCATGGGTAAAAACGTGAAACATTCCCGTAGAAAAGGCCCCAAGTCCACATGCTAGAATCATATAGCCCAATTGAGAAACAGTAGAATAGGCCAGAATTTTTTTAATATCTGTTTGTGTAATTGCAATTAAAGCAGCAAGAAGTGCAGTTAAAGCTCCAACCCATGCGATTACATCTAATACAACTGGAAAGTGGATAATTACGTTGGATACTCGACATAGTAGAAATATACCGGCAGTTACCATTGTCGCAGCATGCATTAATGCTGAAACTGGAGTTGGGCCCAACATAGCATCAGGTAACCATATAAATAATGGAATTTGAGCAGATTTTCCTGCGGCTCCAAGTAATAAAAATAAACTTGAACCAATTAAAAGTTCTTTATTTTGCAAAATTAAATTTATATCTGGATGTTGTAAATCTCTAAATGAAATAGTGTTAAACACTAGTGCATATCCAATCATCCCAAGTATTAAACCAAAATCACCAACTCTGTTTGCAATAAAAGCTTTTCGTGCAGCATCTCCATTTTTTTTATGTTCATACCAAAAACCAATGAGTAAATATGAACTTAATCCAACGCCTTCCCATCCCATAAACATAACTAAGAAGTTTTCACCTAAAACTAGTAACAACATTGAAAATGCAAACAAAGCGAAAAAGCCAAAGAATTTTCCTATTTTCTCTTCGTGATCCATATAACCAATCGAAAAGAACGCAATTGCACTTCCTATACCTGTCACCATTAAGCTTAAGATTACTGATAGTTCGTCCATAACAAAATGAATATCAAAAATTATATTTTTATAACCAACCCAGTCCCAAAGTTTTACATGAACCGGTCCTGTCTCACCGACATGAAGTGATAGGATTATCACTAAAATAAATGAGATAAAGAGTCCGAAAAACGTAATCAATCCAGTCTGAACATTATTTAATTTGTTTTTTATTAAAACGGAATTAATGAGAAATGCCAGCAAGGGAAATAGTGGTATTAATGTTAAATAATTTTCATACATATTATAAACTCTTATTCTGTTACTATTGTTATTTCTTCAGTAAAAATAGTTTGTTTTTTTCTAAATAGTGCAAGGATAAGACTTAAGCCAATTGCTACTTCACATGCAGAAATAATCATCATGAAAAATACCATTAATTGAGCATCGATTAATCCTGTAGTTTTTGAGAACAACACAAACAATAATGAAACTCCGGCCATCATTATTTCTAAGCAAAGTAATATTGAAATTAGATCTTTTTTAAAAACTGTTCCAAGTAGACCGAGTGAAAAGAGAAATACTGATAGAAAATAATATATACTCATCTATTTCTCTCCATGTGTTTTAGGGTGTGATGAAATCACTATAACTGCAACAACAGTTGCAAGTAGAAGCATGGTTGCAAGCTCGAATGGAACGTAATATTCACTAAATAATTTTTGAAACAGTGTTTTCATAGAACTATCTACTAATGTTGAAACGGATAGTGTTTCAATATTGTTATTTATAACGAGTGTGAACACACCTAAGGCTACCAACATTGTAAAAATTGAAACCATAAGTTTCAACTTTGTTTTTTCATGTTTTACAACTATTTCCTCTATATTAATCAACATCATAACAAATACAAAGAGGATCGCAATTGCTCCTGCATTTATTAAAACTTGAATTGCTGAAAGAAATACACTTCCTAGTTGAAAATATATTGCTCCAACACAAATTAATGTTACTAAAAGTGATAAGGCCGATACTACTGTTCGTTTAGAAAAGACCACCATTAAGGCAAAAACGACTGTCAATGCTGTTAGTAAAATATCAATTCCCATAATATTGATTCCTATAGTAAACAAATAGGACTGTCATTATTAAATTTGCTAGCCCCAATGGTAATAACCTTTTCCACCCTAAATCCATTAACTGGTCATATCTAAACCGAGGTACAGTCCATCTCACCCATATAAAAAACCAAATCATACAAGCTACTTTAATAAATAGTGATGACAATTGCATAATAGGTAAGAGTACTGGAAATGGATCTACAATTAAGTCCATTCCTGGCAATAAATTGTATCCACCAAAAAATAAAATAATAAATAAAGCAGACAGTGCCATCATGTGAATATATTCGGCCATAAAAAATAAAGCAAACTTCATCGATGAGTATTCTAGGTGGTATCCTGCTACTAATTCAGATTCACCTTCCGGTAAGTCAAATGGGGTTCGATTAGATTCAGCAAATATTCCAATTAAAAATAAGACCCCTGCAACTGGTTGTAAAAATATTCCCCATTTTGGGATAAATCCAAACCAATAACCTGACTGCCAAGCAGCGATTTGGTGAATATCATTTGTTCCATAAAGAAATATCATCGCAACAATTGCTGTAGATAATGATAATTCATAAGACACCATTTGAGCGCATGCGCGGATAGCTCCAAGCATAGAAAATTTATTATTTGATGCCCAACCTGCAAGTAAAATTCCATAAGAACCCAATGAGGCCATTGCAAAAGCAAAAAATATTCCCATTTCTGAATGAAAAACTTCTGGAAATATTGGTCTTCCAGAATATTCGATTGGTGCAAAGACTGGGATACATGCCAAGGGAAGAATTGAAATAACTAGAGCAACTAGTGGAGCTGCAGTATAGAAAAATGATTTAACATGAGCAGGGTGAACTTCTTCTTTAAACATAAACTTAGCAACATCTGCTAAGGGTTGAAAGAAACCAAAAGGTCCAACGCGATTAGGGCCAAGTCTTCTTTGGATAAAACCTGCGCCTCGTCTTTCCGCATGAATAATAATTGGAAGAGAACCAAGCGGTAATCCAATGATGACTGCTGACTTTATAACTAATTCAATAATTGTTTCTAGCATTTTATTCGTCCCACTTTAATGCTTTAGAATTGATTACAAAAAAGTAACCAACTAGCAATATCACCAGAAAAAAGACAAAGCTTGCTACCATGAATCCTTTATTGGGTGAATCTCCATAGGCCATGGCCCATGGTAATAAAAATACGATTTCAACATCAAATAATAAGAATAAAATTGCTGTTAAAAAAAACTTAATATCATATTGTCTTGTGGCACTGCCAACAGCATTTACACCAGACTCATAAATATCATTTTTTCTTATGCTTGTTTTTTTAATACCTAATATTTTAGAAATGGTTAAGAGAGCAATACCGATAACATTAGCAATTATAAAGAATACGATTAGTGGTAAAAATTCCATGCTTCCTCTTTTACTGAATAAAAATCTTAGCTCCATTAGCAAGACTAAATATATTCTCCCAAAACACTCCAAGAAAAATTACTGGCACTGTAAGCCCAATAATTATCATTTGATTTAAAAATCCAAAACTTTGAATTTCTTCATTGGTATCACTTTGTTTCAGGGTCATCAGTTTTACTATTTTTAAATAGTAATACGCTGAGACAACAGAATTTAAACCTAATATTATTGCTAAACTAAAATTTTTAGAACTTATCAAACTAGTCATAATATTAAATTTTGCAACAAAGCCTGCGAATGGAGGTAGTCCAGTTAAAGAAAACATTACAATGGACATTGTTATCGCCATAAGTGGATATCGATAAGCTAGCCCCTTAAATCTATCAAAATGGTCATTGCCATATTTATCTTCCACGATGCTGGTTACATAGAACGCAACTAAAGTCATAAAGACATAGGTGATTCCATAAAAAACTACTGAGCGAATTCCAATTTCATTTACCATTACAAGACCAGCAATCATTATTCCGGCATGTGATATTGACGAATAGGCCAACATTCTTTTAACTGATTTTTGTCCAATCGCTGTTACATTACCTACAGTCATTGTTAGTGCAGCAATTGCCATAATCATTCCAATCCATTCAATTCGGATCATTGATTTAGCCGAAAAGAAAATTATCGTTATTCTGATCAAGGCTGATATACCTGCTAATTTTGGAACAATCGCAAATAATGTCGTCACTGGTGTAGGTGAGCCTTCATAGACATCCGGTGCCCACATATGAAAAGGAACAGTCGCAATTTTATAACCAATACCTACAAAAAATAAAATAAATGACGGCATTAATATAAGAGTTTGTTGAGAATTAAGATTTTGAATAGCTTGTCCCATACCACTAAACTGAATAGTGCCCATAACTCCAAAAATATGACTCATTCCAAACAACATTATTCCGGCAGATAATCCTCCATAGAGAGAATATTTTAGACCTGCTTCAGATGATCGTTCATCATTCTTTTTAAATGAGGCCATTACATATGAAAGAATTGAGAGTGTTTCTATACCGATATATAGAATGAGCATATTATTAGCTGAAGCCAATAACATCCCTCCAATTAAAATACCGATTGCCATGACTGCATATTCAGTTTTAAGTGTTTCATAAATATCTTTTGATATTCTTGATAGATAAATGGAAAAGAATGTTCCAATTACCATCATTATTTTCATCATGGTGCTAAATGGATCTATAACAATAGCGTTACTAAATATTGCTTCTGCTTTACCAGAAAAATTGGTAATCAAGGCAATTAAGGTAAGTGCTAATCCTATAGCTACACTTATAAATATGTACTTTTTATCTTTTTGATCTTCATTGTATGTCGTTTCAATGAGAATCAATCCAATCATCAGTACAACCAAAATAAGCTCTGGTATGAATCGACTAATATTTGCTAAATAAGTTAAATGCATTTCAAACTTCCTAGAAGGTTGCAAGTAAAGAGACTAGTTGTCCCACAGATGCCTTCATAATATTTAAAATTGGTGAAGGAAAAATTCCGAACACAATAACCGCTACACATAACGGAACCATGTAAAAAATTTCTAACTTCGTCATGTCAGTATAATCTTTAATACTTGGATTAACTTCTCCAAAGAACATTCTCTTGAACATCCATAGTAGATAAGCTGCTCCTATTAATAATCCAAAAAGTGCAAGTACTGTAATGGTAGTAAATTTCTCATATATACCAATAAAGATTAACGCTTCTGAAATAAATCCTGACATACCAGGTAGTCCCATTGAGGCGAACATACCAATGATAAAAATTATTGAGTAGACCGGAAGTTTGGTATAAAGACCTCCAAAACCAGGTGTACCATCAGGTCTTACAATCCATCTATGATGAGATCTTTCATAGATAATACCAATTAAAAAGAACATCATTGCAGTTGAAGTACCGTGGTTAAACATTTGAAGAACCGCGCCGTTGACACCTTGAATTGTCATTGAGGCAAGACCCAACATAACAAATCCCATATGCGAGACTGAAGAATAGGCGATTAATTTTTTAACATCAGTTTGGGCCATGGCACATAAGGCCCCATAAACTACGTTAATTAATCCCAGCCATGCAATTGCTTCACTAAAATATTTAGCTGAATCAGGAAATATTGGGAATGCAATTCTTAAAAATCCATATGTACCCATTTTAAGCAGTACACCGGCCAATATTACTGAGATAGCTGTTGGCGCTTGAACGTGAGCGTGGGGTAACCAAGTATGAAATGGAAATACTGGTACCTTGATTGCAAAACCAATAAACATAAAGATAAAAAATAATCGACTGAATGAAAGGGTGTATCCAAAAAGCGATAGTGTGTTATGAGTAAAGTGCCCACCAGATAAGGCCAATATACTAAATGAATTTTCAGATTGTCCTGTTGCAAAGTATAAAGCAACAATTCCAACGAGCATTAAAATTGAACCAAAGAAGGTATAAAGAAAAAACTTTACAGCTGCGTACTCGCGATTTTCTCCTCCCCATACACCAATAAGAAAAAACATTGGAAGTAGCATAACTTCCCAAAATACGTAAAAAAGGAAAAAGTCTAGCGCCATGAATACGCCAAAGACTGTAAATTGCAATAATAGTAAAAGTGCAAAATAACCTTTAATTGATTTTTTAATTTGGGTCCAAGAACTTAATATACTCAGCATGAACAACAGACCAGTTAACAAAATCATTGGAAGTGAAATTCCATCTACTCCTAATGCATAATTAATATGAAACTGTGAAATCCATGGAATTTTTACATTAAAAGCATTTTGCATACCTGATAAGGTGGTATCAAACTTCATGTAAAGTACAATGGTTAACAGAAACGACATAATTGTGTTAACAAGTGCCCATGTTTTAATTGCTCGTTCGTTTGCTTTTGGCATTAACAAAACAACAATCATTCCAATAAATGGCATCCACAAAATCCAACTTAATAAATCTAAACCGTACACCGGTTAACTCCTTCTAAAAGTTATTATTATCAACTTCTAATTAAAAACTTAATGACCAAACATAACTAGCAAGCACAACAATCAGAACCACAAAATATAATTGGATTTTACCTGATTGAATTGTTCTCATTACAACATTCATTAGTCGAACGCTTGCTCCAGTACCATCTACCATTCCGCTATCAACGATAGCATCATCAAACCATCTGGAAACCGTGAAGGCCCATCGGTTAACTGCTTCCCATCCATCAATTGCATATTTGTCATATACAACCATGTCAAACCAAGCCAAGAAATTATTAAAGGGTAGTAATATTCCTTTAATTAATTTTCCAATATAAAAATCATCAAAATAATATTTTCCTTTTAATGCTCTTGTCCACCCTGCAAATGTATCAGTCCACCACCCAGGATTAACGGCATTTTTTACATACATTAAGTAAGCAAGAAAAATTCCAGAGAAAGCAATTATCACTGACATAATTGCACCCATTTTATGGATGAAGTGTACATGGTGTGCCTCTTCTTCACTTAGTCCATGACGTCCGTCATACGCAGCTTTTGGTAGCTCTTCTTTTATTCTTGTATCTGTATTTCCAAATTCTTCTGAAGTATATTCTGCAAAGTGATGTAAACTTTTTGCATCTGGCTTATGTACTAATGTTGAAAACCATTCGTATCTTGACCCAAAAAGATTTGCTTCACCCTGACCCGTAAATGATCCTGAATAAAATAATCCTAATGTAAAAATTGATAAAATTAATAATGGTATATTGGAATTCCATCCCAAATGTTCGTGATGTGCATGATCGTAAATATGATGGTCTCTTGGTTTGCCAAAAAATGTTAAAAACAACATTCTAAACATGTAAAAGGCTGTTAATAATGCTCCTGCAAAACCTAAAAGTGCTACAGGGATATAAACAGGATTAGATAAAGCTAATACAAGAGCATCACCTAAAATTCTATCTTTTGATACAAACCCAGAGAAGAAGGGAACACCTGCAATTGCAAAACAACAAAGTAACATTGCTAAAAATGTATACGGAAGTTTATGTCTAAGCCCACCCATTTGTGGCATTTCTTGAGTATGAATTGAATGAATTACTGATCCGGCCGAGAGAAAAAGACATGCTTTAAAAACTGCGTGAGTAATTAAATGCATAAATGAGGCATTATATGAACCTACACCAATTCCGATTACCATGTATCCGAGTTGAGAAATTGTAGAGAAGGCGAGAACTGCTTTTATATCAGTTTGCACTAATGCAACTGTTGCTGCACCAAATGCAGTAATTGCTCCAATGTAAGCAATCAGTGGAGTTAAGTGACCAAGCTCCATTAACGGAAACATTCTAAGTGATAAGTAAACTCCAGCTGCAACCATTGTTGCCGCATGAATAAGAGCAGAACAAGGAGTTGGTCCCCACATCGCATCTGGTAACCAAACTTGAAGTGGAACTTGAGCTGATTTTCCAACTGTTCCTAAAAATACTGCAAATCCTGCAAAAGTTGCAAGTGGAATACCTAAAGCATAAACTCCAGTGAATTTTCCAATGGCAATTGCATTATAAATATCAACAAACGAAACACTTCCTACAACTGACCATATTGCAATTATACCAAGTAGGAAAAACACATCTCCCACTCTTGTAGTCATAAAAGCTTTCATTGATGCATTTCCTGCACCTTCTTTTTCGTAATAGAATCCTATTAAAGAATATGAACAGAACCCCATTAGCTCCCAGAATATAAACACAGATAATAGGTTTTCAGATAAAACAAGACCTAGCATTGCAGAACTAAAAAGTGAGAGATAAACAAAAAATCTACCAAATCGAGGATCATCATGCATATACCAAGTTGAAAATACATGAATGATTGTTGCAGCTCCTGTAACCATCAATAACATTATTGCAGTCATGTTATCGATGTAAATTCCCATATTAACTTTAAATATTGTTTCGCCTGCGCTTATGTCAAACCAATTAAAGACTTTGTGAATATGGTATCCAACAGAATAAACATTCATAAAATCTAAAAAGATTCTTAAGGCAAAAAGAAATGAAGTAAAAATTGCAGCTACACTTAGTCCTACTGCAAATTTTGTAAACTTCTTCACAATAAAAGCATTTATGACAAATGCAAAAAATGGGACAAGTACGATAGGGGCCACTGTGGCAATTGTATAATCCATATTCGGTCAATCCTTAGCAGGTTCTAATTTTGTAAAGTTGCAGCATCATCAATATGTATACTTTCACGTAATTGAAAAAATCTAATTACTATCCCTAAGCCAACTGCTGCTTCCGCTGCTGCAGTTACGATAATAAAAATACTCATTATATGACCATCTAAATTATGGTTAACAAATTTTGTATAAGCTGCAAAGTTAAGTGCTGAAGCATTGAGCACAAGTTCTATACCAAGGAAAATCGCTATTATATTTTTTCTTGCAATCATCACCATAATTCCACAGACAAATAGAAAAAATGAAATTGCTAAATAACTACCAAGACTAATCATGAATCTCTCTCCTTGGTCTAGAAATTATTGCAGCACCAATAAGTGCACCCAACAATAGCACTGAAGAAATTTCAAATGCTAAAATATGATCTGTTACAAGCAACACTCCCAACTTAAACACAGTTGGCTCGTTGGCCACTAGATTAGTTGGTCCTTGTGACTTTAAGACATCAGCGATTATTTTTAAAACTACTAAAGAAGCTACGAATGCACTTACTCCAGCAATCATATAAGTAGAAAAATTTCCCATTCCAGGAATTTTCTTAAGTCCAAATTTGTTTATTTTATTACTCGCTCCGCCTGTTAACATGATGGCAAAAAGCATAAGAATAACTACACCACCTGCATATACTACAAGCTGAGTAGCTGCTAAAAAATCTGCTCCAATACACGCATAAAGTCCCGCCACCCCAAACAATGAGCCAAGCAGATATAAACATGAATGCATTAAGTTTTTGCTATATAATACTGCAAAAGCTCCGCCCAATGTGAGCGCCGAAGATAGTAAAAAAAGAGTATCACTAAACACAATTCTCTCCTTAATGATGGGCCGCTGTTACAGCAGTTTCAAAAATCAATGAATAAATTGGTTTTCCATCAAATGCATACATCCAAACAGCACATCCAACTAAATTGAATAATGCAATTGGAGTTAAATATTTCCAACATAAAGTCATAAGTTGATCAACTCGCAAACGAGGCAATGTCCATCTAACCCAGATCACAACATAATAGAGTGCTAATGTTTTTGTAAAAAATGCAGTTAACTCAAGCAATTGGCTTATGTTTTGAGCAACCATGCTATTCATTCCAATTTTTTGTACCATAGCTAATTCAATACTATGTCCAAATGGAAAATTATAACCACCTAAGAAAAGTGCTGCCGCTACACCACAAACTACAAAAACTTCAATATATTCTGCAAGAGCAAAAAATCCAAATCTCATTCCGGAATATTCTGTGTGGTAACCTGAAACTAATTCTGATTCCGCTTCAGGTAAGTCAAATGGAGCTCTGTTTGTTTCTGCTAGTGATGAAATAAAATAAATAAAGAAACTAATGAACGCAAACGGATTATGAAAGAGAAACCACTTGTGAGGCATTCCACTTTGACCATGAATAATTGTGCCAAATGATAATCCACCAGCGATTAAAACAATAGTTAATATTGTTAATGTTACAGGTATTTCGTAAGAAATAATTTGTGAAGCTCCTCTCATACCCCCTAACATTGACCATTTTGAATTAGAAGCGTATCCACCTAAAAAGATTCCAACCCCAACCAAAGAGGCCATACCCACCAAATAAAAAACACCAACGTTTAAATCTGAAAGCATAAATCCACTTGAAAAAGGTACAACTGCTAAAGTTGCAAACACTCCCATCAAACATAAAATGGGTGCAAGTATAAATGTAAATTTATCAGCGTTAGAAGGAACAATATCTTCCTTCAAAATCATCTTTACTCCATCTGCTAAGAACTGAAGTATTCCATATGGCCCAACTCGATTTGGCCCTTGTCTCATTTGCATATCTGCAGAAATTTTTCTTTCTGCATATGTTCCGAGTCCGCCAACTGTGGCCATCACTCCTACAATGACGAGAGCTACTACGGCAAAAATTGTAAACGTTAATACTCCACCTGCATGATCTCCAAAAATTTTTGAAAGCCACATTACAATAGAATGAAATTCATTTGACTGAGAAAAATATGTTACAACCGTTGAATCCATTAATTATCCCTATGAAAGCTTTTAACCCAATCTAGGTCGCCTTTCTTCCAACAATAAATTAAGCCAGCAACTAATACCATAATGAATGAAAGCACAGAAACTAAGACAGTTCCCCCCATTCCGATGGCGTTAAAATGTTTAAATACAGAGGCTACCGGAAACATTAATGCACTTTCCACATCAAATATTATAAAAATCAGTGCCACTACATAAAATCTAACATTAAAATTGGCCCAAGCACTTCCAACTGGTTCTTCACCACATTCATAGGCAGTTTCTTTCAAAACACTAGGATGTGAAGGCCTAATGAACTTACCTGCCAACATTGCTCCACCAGCAAATAGTAGTGCAAGCACTATTAAGATAACTACGGGCATGTAGACGTCTAAATTAAAAGTCGACATCTTTTTTTTCTCCGAAATAAAAAAAGTAATTTTTTAGTTTTCATAGATTACACGAAAATATAATATCTTGGAAATAGTTTTATGGCCCACTTCAATCCACTGCTTCAAAAAATTACACACTGGAACGAGAATGAATCTTCTCCGCTACACCTTTATGGCGTTGATAGAGAACAGTTGTCTTATTTACTCAGTTATTTTCTCCAAGAAAATACGAAACTATTTTTAGAAAAATCCCATATTCTTATCTGCCCTTCAAATGATGATGCTGAAGATTTTTATCAAACACTCTTGCTTTCTAAAGTTCAATATCCGATTTATTTTTACCCAGGCCTTGATGTTTCACCATATAGTGGAACTTTTAGTTCTGAAAAATATTTTTATGACAGAATTAGTATTTTATCCAAATTACAGACAAAGCATCATTATATACTGATTACTTCTTTTGAGGCCCTTTCACTTAAAATACCCCCTAAATCGTTTTTTAAAGATAATTCTTTTTCAATTCAAGTCGACGATATTATCTCGCCGTTTGAATTGGCTAAAAAATTAGTTGATTTAGGTCACTCTTCTTCTAATTCTGTTGAAGAACCTGGAACCTTTATTCAAAAAGGTCAAATTTTTGATATTTATCCAGTGAGTGGTTCACCTGTCAGACTTACATATTTTGATGATCTAATTGAATCAATCCATGAGATAGATTTAGATTCACAAAAATCAATTAAAAATAAAAAAATTACTGAAGTTCTTATTCCTCCCGCAGCAGGAATTTTCGCTCATCAAAATTTTCCAAGTATTCTCCGAGAAAATCTTCCTCAAGCAGCTCCAGGTTTTAAAAATAAATTTGAATTACGTAAATCAGTTTTTCAAAGGTTGTCAGATAATCAACTTTTTGAAAATTTTGCCGTATACACAGCTTTGTTTTTTAAAAAACCTGCGACGTTATTTGATTATTTTGATTCTGATAATACTCTTTACTCTGTTTTAGCAGCTAATGAAACTCATCGTTCTTATTTAGATTTTTCTGAAGAATTACGAGTTAGTTTTGAACATGAATCCCTAGATAATAGCAGCGAATGTCTCTTGCCTTCACCTGACTTTTTGTATGATTTTTCTTTTTTTGAAAACTTATTTCTGAAGAAAGTATTACTTATCGATCAACTTGATTTAAATCTTAGCGGCTCTGATTTAAAAAGTTCACTTGATCTTCATCTAGTTAAAACAAAAACATTTCTCAATCAATTCGTAAATCCAACTTTGTCTCGTCCTGACTATATTACAGCTTCCTTACTTTTTCTAAAAAAACATTTTGCTCAACATGGAACTATTTATTTTTCTTCCTATAGTGATTCCTCTAAAGAAGAAATTAAACACTTGCTCTCATTGCAAGATTATCCTGAAGATCTAAAACGTCGTATTGTTTTTTTAACAGAAAGAGTGAGTGAAGGATTTTATTATGAATCCGAAAATTTTATTCTTATTACAGATGGTGATTTATTTGCTGTTAAAAAAAGTAAAATCCAAAAACAAGTAAAAGTTGATCTTGATTTATTTGCTGAACAATTAGCAACTCTTAAACCCGGTGATTTTGTTATCCATAGTGAACATGGAGTAGGGGAGTATTTAGGACTTGAATCTTTACAAATTGGTGCAGATAAAACAGATTTTTTAGTTTTAAAATACTCAGATAATGACAAAATTTATGTTCCTGTTTACAAACTTAATCAAATTCAAAAACATGCTGACTCAAACTCACAATTAAAAACCGATAGTCTTCGAACAAATAAATTTCAACTCGCAAAAGCACGTGCACGTGGTTCGGCAAAAGAATTAGCATTCGATTTATTAAGATTGCAGGCCGAAAGACAATCTTCAAATGCATTTTCATTTTCACCACCAGATCATCTCTATAGAGAATTTGAATTAGCTTTTCCTTTTGAAGAAACACCAGATCAAGCAAAGGCCATTGATTCAGTTATAGAATGTATGCAAAAACCTATGCCAATGGATTTTCTTGTATGTGGCGATGTCGGATTTGGTAAAACTGAAGTGGCAATGAGAGCTGCATTTAAAGCAGTTGAAGACAAAAAACAAGTTGCTGTCTTAGTCCCAACTACAATTCTAGCTCTTCAACATTTCAACTCTTTTACTAAAAGATTTAAAGATTTTCCAGTTCGAATAGAATTTATTTCCAGATTTAAAACGGCCAAAGAAGCTAAAGAAATCCTTCTAAAGACTGAAAATGGAGAGATAGATATTTTAATTGGTACCCATAAATTACTAAGTGATAAATTAAAGTTTCAAGATTTGGGTTTAGTTGTTGTTGATGAAGAACAACGTTTTGGTGTCGGGCATAAAGAAAAACTAAAACTAATGAAGGCCTCAGTTGATTTTTTGACAATGACGGCCACTCCAATTCCAAGAACTCTACAAATGGCATTTTTAGGATTACGTGATTTAGCTCTAATTAAAACTGCGCCTCCTCGACGTCAATCCATTAAGACATATGTAATAAAGGAAGATTTGCTTACAATCCAAACAGCAATTAATAAAGAACTCCAAAGAGGCGGACAAGTTTTTATTGTTCATAATAAAGTCAGTGATATTGAGGAATATACAGCTTCCATAAAAGAGTTGGCACCTGAAGCTAAAATTACTTTTGCTCACGGACAAATGAGTGAAAAAGAATTAGAAGAACGGATTAATTCTTTTTATCACGGCAATTACCAAATTCTTGTCGCGACCACGATTATTGAATCAGGAATTGATATACCTAATGCAAATACGATGATCATTGACAGGGCCGATACTTACGGCCTCTCTCAATTACATCAACTAAGAGGAAGAATTGGTCGTTCAGACAAAAAAGCTTATGCCTATTTTGTTGTACCTCTTATGAGACAAATTTCCTCTATTGCTGAAAAAAGACTACATACTTTGCAAACCTACGCAGATATGGGTGCAGGTTTTAATATCGCCTCAGTTGATTTAGAAATTCGCGGAGCAGGTGATATCCTCGGAGGAACTCAATCTGGACATATTGAAGCTATTGGACTCGAGCTTTATATGGACTTATTAAAAGATGCTATTAATGAAATCAAAGGAGAAAAGAAACTAATCAAAAAAGATATTGAAATTCTTACTCCTTTTACGGCCTATATTCCAAATCACTATATCACTGACCCAGGTGAACGACTGAAGCAATACAAAAGACTCTCTAATTGTGAAACATTAAACTTATTAGAAAGTATCAGAGATGAATTCCAAGATATTTACGGAATATTTAACACTGAACTAGAAAATTTGTTTATTATTTTAGAAACTCGAATTGCGTTGCAAACTCTTGGACTTAAATCTGTTCAAGTGGCCGGCAGCACTTTAACTTTGAAATTTGATAAAGGGTTTTTAGAATCAAATCATAAATTAAGAGACAATGTTGTATCTTTCTTCATCGCTAGGCCAAAAATTTATCAGTTCACTCCTGATTACCAAGTCCATTATCAACATAAAACTATCATATCTCAGACTGTTTTACTCGGGTTTGCTAAAGACATTTCTTCACAAATTTTAAATTTCTGATATCATAAAGTTAATTTTAGTAACTTAGACGTTTTAAAGGATTAAAACGATGAAAAATTTTCACCTTCTTTTTGCACTTTTAGTTTTATCATTTTCAGTTATGGCACTCGCCGAAACTGTTGATCCGGTTGTAGCAACCGTCAATGGAGTTGAAATTAAAAAAAATCAATTGATGCAAGCATTTGAACAAAATGTACTTTATGTCTCTGATAAAGTCGTCACGAAAGAAAAAGTTTTAGAAGACATTATTAATCGAGAGATCGGTATTAAAAAAGCTAAAGTAGCAAAACTTGATCAAGATCCCATTGTAAAAACAAAAATGGAAGATGTTCTTTATCACGCTCAAATCTCTAAAGATTTAGAAAAAAAACTGCTAGCAATTACTGTAACTGATAAAGATGTTCAAAATTACTACGCTAAATATAAAGAATACAGAACGGCACATATTCTTTTTAGAGTTAGGGCCGTACCTCAAAAAGAAGAAGTTGAAGAAGCTATGAAAATGGCAATGCAAGTTTATAAAGAAGTTAAGGCAAAACCACAAATGTGGCCGGAACTTGCAAATAAATATTCTCAAAGTTCAACTGCACCAACGGCCGGAGACTTAGGATTTTTACCTGCAATTAAATATGCTCCTGAATATTTTAGCGCAATTAATGGAAAACCTATGGGATTTATTACAAATCCAGTACGTACTCAATTTGGTTTTCACGTTATTAAGATTTTAGGTGTAAAAGATTGGAAAGATATCGATCCCGCAATCTATAAAAAAATTGTATACGATCAAAAACGTGACCAAATTTTAGCTGATTATTTTAAAGAAGGCAGATTATCTGCAAAAATTAAAATTAATAAAGAATTTCTTAAGTAATTACAATCTGCGACTTGTTTTGATGCTTTCAATAACCTACTCTTAATTGAAAATTAAAGAGTAGGTACCAATGAAATTTATAATTATCTTTGTTCTTTTAACCGGCGGCCTTGCAAATGCCAAGCTTATCGACAAGATTGCAGGTATTATTGATGATAACGTTATAACTTTATCGCAAATTAATCGTGTTCAAAAAAGTCTTCTTGTTAGAAAAAATATTGCTCCGATGATTTATGAAAAATCAAGTTTTAGCAATGATGAGATTTTAAATATTTTAGTTAATAAATTTCTTATTCGCGCAAAATTAACTGAACTTGGTTATGCAATCACAGATGATCAAGTAGAATCACAAATTAAAGGAAATGAAAAACGCTTAAATGTAGATCGTTCATCTCTACTGAAATTTCTTGCAGAACAAAATTCTACATTTGGTGAGTATTTTGAAACGCTTCGTGAAGCTATAGAATATACATATTTTGTGAGTAGAGTTATTTCTCCAATGATTAGTGTTTCTGATCAAGATGTTAAAAATTATTATTTTAAACAAAACGCAAAAGATACGCGTCTGTCTTTTAAATATACATTAATTGATTATTCAATATCTAAAGCGGCCGTCCCTCATTTAGAAAAAGGCCAACTTGAAGAGGTAATTAAGCAGTATCGCTCAAATGCAAATTTACCATCTAACTTCTCTAGTTTATCTCCATCAAGTTTGGATGATATTGGAGAAGAGGGTCTGGCATCTGATCTAAAAGTACTTCTTAAGAAAACCGATGAAGGATCGATTACAGCTCCAATCATAATTGATGGAAACTATCATGCCTTTTATATTTCTAAAAAAGATTTAGTCGAATCGGAAGCATTTATTAAGGCCAAAGAAAAACTTCGTGAAGAACTTTCAGAAATTGCTACTAAAGTTGAATCTCTTACTTGGCTTGATCGAGAAAAAAACAGACATTATATAAAACTTTCACTCTAAAAATTATATGTCAGTAAATGAAATTAAAATTGTTAAGGCCGCAGTTCATAATTTAAAGAATATATCTATAGATATTCCTAAAAATACTTTAACTGTTATCACCGGTCCGTCAGGTTCTGGTAAATCTTCTCTTGCATTCGATACTATTTATGTTGAAGGTCAACGACGATATATTGAATCATTATCCAGTTATGCTCGTCAGTTTCTGGGACAGTACCAACCACCAGACGTTGAATCCATTACTGGTCTTTCTCCTGCCATTGCAATTGATCAGAAATCTTCTAATAAAAATCCTCGCTCTACGGTTGGAACAACCACTGAAATTTATGACTATTTAAGAGTTCTATTTGCTCGCATCGGAACTTTGTATGATCCCGATACAGGAATAGAAGTTCGAAAATTTACCCCTTCTCAAATTACTCGTGAATTACTCTTATTTCCTGATAAAACAAAAATTCAAATTTTGGCGCCAGTACCCAATTGCGATAAAATTAAATTCAAAGATAATTTATCAAAATTTTTAACGATGGGATTTACCAGAGCTCGCCTTAACAAAGATTTAATTTCTTTAGAAGAAAGTACAAAAGGACCTCGCGGAAACTACTCATTAGATATTGTAGTAGATCGAATCGTTCTGAAACCAGATATTGCAAAACGTTTAACAGATTCAATTGAATATGCACTCAAAATCGGAATCGGAAATATTTTAATTCTTGTAGATGATAATAAAGAAATATCATTTTCAGAACATAATAAATCATCAAATGGTGATCAAGTTTTTCCAGAACTTGAGCCGCAACTTTTTTCCTTTAATTCTCCTATTGGGGCCTGTGAATTCTGTAAGGGACTAGGAGAAACCAAAACCTTTGATCTAGACCTAATGATATTTGATGAAAATCTCCCATTACTAGAAGGGGCCGTTACACCGCTTTCTAAACGAAATTCTTTTCTCTATAAAATGGTTGAAACAATAGCTTTTGAAGAAGGTGTTGATCTCAATTGGCCATTTAGAAAATTACCAAAAAAGTTTAGAGATATTCTATTTAATGGTTCTGATAAAGTTTATACTTATTCATTTACCTCTGAAAATTCACACTTTGAATTTTCCAAAGCATTTCCTGGTCTTGCTACCTGGCTCGAAAAGAAATTTGTTGAATCAACTTCAGATAAAGTAAGACTTGATTTAGAAAAACTCATGAATATTAAAACATGTACTAGTTGTCATGGACTACGACTTAATAGAGTAGCTCTTTCTACCAAAATTGGTGAAAAGAATATCATGGATTTATGTACACTTTCAATTACAGACTGCTTTAACTATTTATCTGCCATTAAACTATCTGGAGATAAAAAATTAATAGCAGAAAAACTTTTAAAAGAAATTATTTCTAGACTAAAGTTTTTGTTGGATGTTGGTCTTAATTATTTAACACTTAATCGCGCTTCGATGACCCTCTCGGGAGGCGAATCTCAACGTATTAGACTTGCAACTCAGATCGGTTCAGCACTTGCCGGCGTACTTTATGTTTTAGATGAACCAAGTATCGGTCTTCACCAAAGAGATAATGATCGTTTAATTAAAACGCTTAAACATTTAAGAGATTTGGGTAATACTGTTTTAGTTGTAGAGCACGACGAAGATACCATGTTGGCCTGCGACTATTTAATTGATATGGGCCCTGGTTCCGGTATACATGGTGGTGAGATTGTATCTCACGGTCCAATTGAGAAAATTTTAAAAGATAAAAAATCACTTACCGCTAAGTTTTTAACTGGTGTTGATTCAATTCCTGTTCCTACTACTCGTAAAAAAGCGACTAAGTTCTTAAAACTTGCAGGTGCAACTGAACACAATATTGTCAATTTAGACGTAACGATTCCATTGGGAGGAGTAGTTTGCCTTACTGGTGTGAGTGGTTCAGGAAAGTCCACACTTGTGCATAAAATATTAGTCCCAGCAATTAAAACAAGGCTCACTAATACTCATAAGACTCTTTATCAAAAATCTAATTATAATACTCTTGTAGGTATAGAAGAAATTAAAACTATTATTGAATTAGATCAATCCCCAATCGGAAGAACACCTCATTCCAACCCAGCAACATATACAGCACTATTTGATAGTATTCGAGAAATTTTTTCATCAACTAATGAATCTCAAATTAGAGGTTATAAAATTGGTCGTTTTAGTTTTAATGTCAAAGGTGGACGCTGTGAAGAATGCGAAGGTGACGGTGTTAAAAAAATTGAAATGCATTTTCTTCCTGATGTCTATATAACATGCTCTGAATGTCGTGGAACTCGATATAATGCTGAAACATTATCAGTTCTTTATAAAGGAAAAAATATATCTGAAATTCTTGATTTAACAATTGAGGAAGCGGCCGAATTTTTTAAAAATCATACTAAAATTTCAAGAGTTCTAAATACACTTAATTCTGTCGGGCTTGGTTATATGAAATTAGGCCAACCAGCAACAACGCTTTCAGGAGGAGAGGCCCAAAGGCTTAAGCTTTCTCGTGAATTATCAAAGCGTACTAAAGGACATTGCTTTTATGTCCTTGATGAACCTACAACGGGACTACACTTTCAGGATATTAAAGTTTTACTGAATGCTTTAACTCAATTAGTAGATCAAGGTCATACTTTATTAATAATAGAACATAATCTTGATGTTATAAAAACTGCTGATTGGGTAATTGACTTAGGTCCTGAAGGTGGAAGTGGAGGAGGACAAATTATGGCCGCTGGTACTCCTGAAGATATAGCAAAAAATCCAAACTCATTCACTGGTAAATATTTAAAAAAAATATTGAGTAAAAAAAGTTGAATCTAATAGATTCCATTGATGATTTGCGTATTGTCGAATTTACGCATATGCGTGACCATACTTTACATAAATTAAATTTAATCTTAGCTGAATCTGAAAAAATATTTTTACAATTTAAGTCTTCATTAAAAGATATTAAGAAAATACTATGTACTCCCGAATTCGCGAAAAAACATAATATTATTGGTGATAATATTTTTATTGCTGATAAAAAAATTCTAGAACAAATCGCAGGCTTTAAAGTTCATTTTGAAGTGATACTTCTTGCAGACAAGCCTACAGATACTTCATTAGAATATTTAGATGATCGAATCATTCTTTTAAATGGTCTTACCTCCCCAGAAAATGTAGGAAGTATCGTAAGATCAGCTGCTGCTTTTAATATTAAATCAATTATTACTGATGAAAAAACTTGTAGCCCATTTTTAAGAAGATGCATCCGTGTATCCATGGGAAATATATTCAATATGAAAACTTTTCATTCAGCTGATATTAGGCATGATATTTCATCCTTGAAAACTTTAGGGTATTCAATACTGTCGACTGCCAATATAGATAGTTCTATTGATCTGAAAAGTTTTTCTTTTCCTAAGAAATGTATATTGATTATTGGAAGTGAAGGTCATGGTATTGATCAAGATATTTTAAATCTATCGGATTCTATTATAAAAATTTCTATTAATTCCCAAGTTGCACATCTAAATGCTTCAAATGCTGCTGCTATCTTTCTTTCACAAATGAGTTTAATTTAGAGGTTATTATGAAGAGTTTCTTTATTCTTATTTTTTGTTTTTTTTCATTTAATATTTTTGCGAAACAAATAACATACTCATCTAATTCATGTGTACAAGAAGTTTGTTCTAAATTACTCCCATCACAGTGTGATGAAATTTCAGAGTTAACCGAGATAGCAAAAATTTGTAGCAAAAACCTTAGCGGCAATTGTATCCATCAAACCTGTCTTATACTCCCACATTATGAATGCGATGATCTTGATGAGTTAGTTACAATTGCAGATAGTTGTAATCAAGTAATTGGTGATTCATGCCTAAATTATTTTATTGATCATATTTCGCTATATAACCGTGATACTAAAGCTGAAATGCTAGATATTAACATCCAATGTAAAAATATAAGTCCTGATACTATCAATTGTTCTGAATTTGTTTGTAATAAACTATCTAAGAATAGTTGCGATGAGGTATCAGAATTAAAAGATGTAATTAAGACTTGTTTAGGTGAATAAAAAAAGGGAGCTTAGGCTCCCTTTTTTATATCTGAATTTTTTAAAAAATTTACAGTAAGAATGTAGAAATTAATGCGAAAATTACTAATGACTCCATAAGTGCAAGAGCAAGAATCATAGGAGTTTGAATTTTATCTGCAGCAGCTGGATTTCTTGCAATTCCTTCTAGAGCAACTGATGCTGCTTTAGATTGAGCTTGTGTACCACCATAAACAGCAATTCCTAGAGCAAAAAAGTATGCAACATACTTTAATGATTTTTCAGACATACCTGCAGATGCACCTGTTTGTCCAAAAGCTTGGCTTGCAACAATTGTGAATAATAAAATAGCCGCTAGAATAACTGGAACTTTTTTTGACATTTTTGTCTCCTTTTGAAAGTTAATATTTGGTTTTAATTAGTGATGAGCTTGATGTTCACCATGATCTTGGTGTGCACTTGCTAAACTAATATAGACCATTGATAAAATTGTAAATACATAGGCCTGAATAAAACAAACCAATAGCCCAAGTATTAGAAATACAATAGGTATAATGGCAGGAGCTAATCCTGAAAATATTGATAACACCATATGGTCACCAAACATGTTTCCATAAAGACGTAATGATAATGAAATAGGTCTAATACAAATTGATATAATTTCTATCGGAAAAATTAAAACACCTAAATACCATAATGGTCCAACAAAATGTTTAAAGTAATTAATTACTCCCTGATCTTTCATACCTTTGAAATTAAAATAAATAAAAGTTAAAAAGCCCAATGGAAGTGTCGTATTAATTGTTTCCGTAGGTGGTAGAAATCCTGGAATTAAACCAATCAAATTTGATAAAAATATTACAATAAAGATTGTTGCGATAAAATTAAAATGCTTAGTCCCATCTTTTTCACCTAAAACAGCTTTTGCTTGCCCGTGAATAAATGTTCCGTACAGTTCAACAATATTTCTAAATGTTATTCCATTTTCTGGAACAACAGCAGACTCAGGATTTACTGTTTTTGACCTATAAACTAATCCAGAAATAATTAAAATAATTCCAATTAAACTGAATGTTAATATATGCTCAAAATGGTGAATTCCCTGAGAATGAAATCCTTCTTCAATTCCAGTTACTTTTGCTAATTGAGTAAGCCAAGTGAAGCCTTCGTTAGCAAAACTATTTGAACTTATTAGACTTAAAAAAATAATCAACATTTTTTTCATTACTAGGAATCCTTCTGCCTAAAACTTATATAAAGGATAAATATCTGTACGATATAATTTAATAAAGGAATAATTATCCTTTTTCCCATAATATGTACACCGAAAGTTAATGCGGCCAATAGCAAAAATGACTTTCCTAGAAATATTAGCACTGTGTTAAGGGAATCCTCTTGGGATTTGCCCGATGCAACATTTATCATGCTCTCAATTGATTCAATTAACATCCATTGATTAAGTACCGTAGCTAGAAATACTAGTAAGACTACATTATATTCTTCTAAATTTTTTACAATAAAAAATGTTGAACCTATATGAATTATCGAGCAGGCAAAATATTTTAATAAATTAACTTTTTTTCTTATAAGCATAATAAACCATCATAAAAAGAATATAGAAGATAACGGCCAAAAAACTGAGAACGGCCTCTGTTTGAGTTAATATACCCATTTTGTGAAGTTGCATAGCTCCCCAAACCATTATAAAAATGGTTGATGGCAAACTCATTGCTAATCCCATTATTTTCAACCATTTTTTATCAAACATTATCGATGCCTTGATACTCTTCTAGAATAAAGCGAGCTCAATCTATTTTGTATTACAGCTGAATTTGGATAATCATTAGATATTGAATAATAAATGTCATACGCCATTTTTAAATTTTCTGTAGATTCATATATATTAGCAACTAAGAATTTTGCTTGAATGATATATTCTTTTTTTGTTTCTCTTTTTAAATATTCTGACCAAACAAACAAACTTTTATTATAGTCCTTGTTTTCATAATAAATTAATCCAAGATAATAGAATGATCTGATAAAATATTCATGATTGGTATCAAGTTGGATTTTTGTTAAATACTCAATTGCTGATTTTGTTTCTTTTAGTTTGTAGTAGCAAATTGCAATTTGAAATTGGAAATAATCGTGTTTTTTTAGTTTTGGTATGAACTCAGACAAGCGAGTATAATTTTTTATAGCTTCGTTATAATTTTTTAAATAAGAAAAATTTAATTCAGCTAATTTTTCTTCGATTTTTATTAACCATAATGGATCTTCTGTAATGTTTTTAACTTCATTATAATTAATTACGGCTTTTTTATATTGACCTAGATAAATTGAATAGAGCTCACCAAGCTGATAACAAATCTTTAATCTTAACTCATTAGTTGGATTACTTTTTAAAATGTCCTCATAGAGGTAAGCGGCCTGATTATATTTCTGATTTGAAATATAATTTTGAGCATCAATAATTTTTCGATTTATGGGGGGGGTGAAGTCACAAGAATTAATAAGTAGAGCAATACTTAATAATAATGCTCTACCTATAAAAATGAGTAATTTATTCTTCTGTTGATTCACTAGGTTCTTCAATAATAGCTTCAAGTGCTTCATCAGGTTCAAGAATTTTTTCAACCGCAACTACACATTCGCCTTCTTTTAATTTAATAAGTCGAACTCCCTGTGTAGTTCTTCCCATAAGAGAAATTCCTGAAATTTTAGTACGTATTACTTGTCCCTTATCCGAAATGATCATGAGATCATCTTTATCTGTTACGGGTTTAATATCTATGATATCACCATTTTTTTCAGTTAGTCTCATGGCCAGAATTCCTTTTCCACCACGAGTTTGTTTACGATATTCAGATACACTTGTGCGTTTTCCATATCCATTTGCAGTAACTGATAATATTTCCACTGAATCATCAATAATTTCCATACCAATAATTTTTTCTTCTTCAGATAATTGAATTCCCTTAACTCCTTGTGAGACTCTTCCTAGCGGTCTACAATCTGTTTCAGCAAATCTTATTATTTTTCCACTTGATGAACAGAGTAAAACATCTTTAGTTCCGTCAGTTATACTTACTTTTAATAATTGATCTCCATCAATTATTTTTATCGCAGTCAGACCTGATTGACGTATATTTTTATATTCTTCCAATTCTGATTTCTTAACCACTCCCTTTTCAGTAGCAATCATTAGAAATTTACCTTCGATATTTTCCGGTACACAAATAATTTCCTTAACTGTTTCCCCTGGAGCTACTTGTATTAGGTTTACAATATTTCGTCCCTTATTCGTTCGATTTCCTTCTGGGATTGTATAAACCTTTAATGAAAAGACTTGTCCTTTGCTGGTAAAAAACATCAATGTCGAATGTGTATTGGCAGTAAAAATTGAAGTAAAAAAGTCATCATCTGCTGAATCAGCTCCCTTAACACCAGTCCCTCCACGTTTTTGCGTGCGGTATGTATCCATTGCCATTCTTTTTATATAGCCCTTATGAGTAATGGTAACGATAACATCTTCTTGCTTAACCAAATCTTCCATGTTGATTTCATCAGCTTTTGCAACAATTTCTGTTCGTCTCTTATCTCCAAAATTCTCTAGTATTTCTTGGCATTCAGTTCGAATGATTCCTGTAATTTCTTCATCACTTCCTAGAATTAATTCTAAGCGTGCTATTTCTTTCATTATATCATTGTAATCTCTTATAATTTTATCACGTTCAAGACCCGTTAAGCGTTGTAAACGCATATCAAGAATTGCTTGAGCTTGAATTTCAGAGAGTGAATAATTACTCATTAATTTTGTTTTAGCTTGTAAAGGACCTTCTGATTTTTTTACAAGTTCAACAATTTCATCAATATTATCTACTGCTACTTTTAAACCTTCTAGTATATGAGCTCTCTCTTTCGCTTTCTTTAATTCATATACAGTTCTTCTAATTACTATTTCTCTTCTATGGTCTAAAAAATAGAGAAGTTGAGACTTAATATTTAATACTTTTGGTTGTCCATTAACAATTGAGAGAAAAATAATACCAAATGAAGTTTGAAGGGGAGTTGATTTGTATAATTTATTAATTATTACTGTGGCTATTTCACCCTTTTTTAAATCTATAACTACTCTTATGCCTTCTCTTGAAGATTCGTCTCGAAGATCAGAAATACCAGTTATTTCTTTTTCATTTACGAGCTCAGCGATTCTTTCAATTAATTTTGCTTTATTTACTTGGTAGGGTAGTTCTGTAATAACGATGCTTTCTCGGTCTTTTTTCTTATTATGTTCTACATCCATTTTCGCTCTAATTTGCAATACACCTTTACCTGTATTATACGCAGAACGAATTCCTTCAGTTCCATGAATTGCTCCCGCAGTTGGGAAGTCAGGCCCTGGTATAATTTTCATTAAATCTTCAATCGAAGCAGCTGGTTTATCAATTAATAGAAGTAGACCATTCATAATTTCTGATAAATTATGTGGTGGAATATTGGTGGCCATACCAACAGCAATCCCTGAAGAGCCATTTATTAAAAGATTTGGAACTTTGGTTGGTAATACTTTTGGTTCTACTAGCGAATCATCATAATTGGGTTGCCAATCTACAGTTTCTTTATCTAAATCGGCCATCATCTGTTCAGAAAGTTTTTTCATTCTGATTTCTGTGTACCTCATTGCCGCTGCATTATCTCCATCGATAGATCCAAAGTTTCCTTGTCCATCAATTAATGGATATCTCATTGAAAAATCCTGAGCAAGTCGTACAATTGCCCCATAAACAGCTGAGTCACCATGAGGGTGATATTTACCAATTATATCCCCAACTACTCTGGCGGATTTTAAAAAGGGTTTATTATGATAATTATTAAGTGAGTCCATCGCAAAAAGAACTCGTCGATGAACAGGCTTCATCCCATCACGAACATCAGGAAGTGCTCTACCTACAATTACTGACATTGCATAATCTAGATAACAATTTTTCATTTCATCTTGAATTACAACAGGAGTTATAGTTCCGTGATTTATTGGAGTATTATTTTCATCTGACATATTTTATTCCTTAATTCTATAAACTTATTAGACGTCTAAATTTCTTGCATTTAATGCATTTTCTTCAACAAATTTTCTACGTGGTTCAACTTGATCACCCATTAAAACCGTAAAGACTTGGTCTGCTTCAAGTGTGTCTTCGATAGTGACTTGAAGTAGGGTTCTATTTACAGGATTCATAGTTGTTTCCCATAATTGCTCAGGGTTCATTTCTCCCAATCCCTTATAGCGTTGAATGTATGCACCTTGTTTTCCATCTTGAATAACAAATTCAGAGAATTCTTTAAGTGATGAAAACTCTCTTGTGTCTTTTTCACGTTCAATTTTAAAAGATGCTCTTGCGTATTTTTTTATTCCGTCATAACTGTTTACTAAATCTGCAAATTCTGGTGATCGTAAGAAGCCAGAGCTAATTTTAAATTTTTTGGTACGAGAAGCAGTCTTAATTAATAATCTTAATGAACATGCCTTTGTTTCATCGTCGACATCAACAGCAATTGTATAAAATTTAAGAGTTTGACTTTCTAATGGCTTAAAATAATTACTTAGTTTTTTAGCAACTTCTTCAACTTTAGACATATTCATTAAATCATCTGTTCGAAGTTCGCCATCTTCAACTAATTTTTTTAAAAAATCTGTATCATAGTGAGTGTCGTAGTATGAAAGTGTTTTTCTATAATGACTTTCTTTGTTGATTAAAAGTTTTGCAGCTTCACCAGTAATTATCTCATCGTCGATTGTTATTTTTGAATCCTGTGTAGCTATTTTTACTAAGTATTCTTCTAATCGTTTGTCATCTTTGAGATATGTTTCCATTTTCCCTTTTTTATATTTATATAAGGGTGGTTGAGCAATATAGATATAACCTTGCTCGATTAATTGCGGAAATTGTCTATAGAGCAGAGTAAGTATCAAAGTTCTAATATGCGATCCGTCGACATCCGCATCTGTCATAATAACAATTTTATGATAACGAAGTTTTGATATATTAAATGTATCTTTTCCGATCCCTGTACCAAATGCTTGTATTAAATTTTTAATTTCTTCAGAGACTAACATTTTTTCATAACGTGCTTTTTCAACATTTAAAATTTTACCTTTTAAAGGTAAAACCGCTTGCACTCTTCTATCTCTTCCTTGTTTTGCCGATCCACCCGCAGAATCCCCTTCTACAATATAAAGTTCACATTGTGCTGGATCTGATTCCTGACAGTCGGCCATTTTCCCTGGAAGTCCTGAAAATTCTAAAACATTTTTTCGACGAGTAAGTTCTCTTGCTCTTCGAGCAGCTTCTCTAGCAGCAGCAGCATCGACTGATTTTTTTACAACTGCTTTACCAATATCAGGATTTTCTTCTAAGTATTGTTTAAAACTCTCTCCGACTAATGAATTCACAATCCCTTCAACTTCTGAATTTCCAAGTTTTGATTTTGTTTGGCCTTCAAATTGTGGCTCTTTTAATTTTACTGAAACTACTGCTGTTAATCCTTCTCTCATATCATCACCAGTTAAAGCGATTTTTATATTTTTAAGAAGATTATTATCTTTTGCATAATTATTTAGAACGCGTGTTAGTGCTGTTTTAAATCCAGAGACGTGTGTTCCACCTTCTGGAGTTGATATATTATTAGCGTACGACGTAATTACTTCGTTATAAGAATCAGTCCATTGTAAGGCAACTTCTGCTTCGTAATCATCTTTCGTCTGAATGAAATATATTACTTTTTTATGTATCGCTGTTTTTGCACGATTAAGGTAAGAAACAAATTCAGAAATTCCCCCTTCAAAATAGAATAGATCTGCTTTTTCATTTCGTTCATCATTTAATGATATTCTTAAACCACGGTTTAAAAATGCCATTTCTCTGAATCGATTTGCTAAAGTGTCATAATTATATTCATGAAATTCAAATATTTCGTTATCTGCTTTAAATGTTACTTTTGTTCCTGTTTCTTTAGGATTTTCAAGCACACCAATTTCTTTAATCACTGCTGTTGCTTTTCCATGATCAAAATTTAATTCATGTAGTTTTCCATATTTTTTAATTTCTAGTTTTACCCATTTTGAAAGTGCATTAACAACTGCTGCACCAACACCATGAAGTCCACCAGAAACTTTATATGCTCCTCCGTCCTCATTGAATTTTCCACCAGCATGTAGTTTTGTATAGGCTAATTCAGCTCCTGAAATGCCTTCTGTGGGATGTATGTCCGTTGGAATTCCACGTCCGTTATCAACTACTGTTACAGAATTATCTATATGAATGACAACTTCGATATGTGTACAATATCCAGCTAATGCCTCATCAACAGCATTATCAACTATTTCATATACACAATGGTGTAAACCACGCATACCCGTGTCACCGATATACATACCTGGTCTTTTTCTAACTGCATCCAAACCTTCTAATACTTTTATTTGGCTAGATCCATACTCAGCACCAACTTTTGATATTGATTCGTGAGCTTCGTCTTTATGTTCATTACTGTGTTCTTTATTTTCTTCCAAAACAGTTCTCCTCATACAAGCTAGCAAATATATGCACAATTCTTATTTTAATTTTGATCATTATGATTTTAGTGAATGACAGAGCCGTTCTTTATATGAATTTTATTGGCCCCATCTATTCTTTCTAATTCTTCCTTAAATTTTTCATTGGCCGTTGTTATTAAAACCTGAAATTTTTGTTTTTCTAAGTATTCAACCAATCTTCGCCATCTATGCTGATCTAGCTCTCCAGAGACATCATCAATCAACACAATAGGGTAGGACATGTATTTATACCGAAAAAGCTCTATATAGGCAAATAACAAGCTTAAATAACACATCTTTTGTTGTCCCAAAGAGCAATAATCAAGTGAATTTAATCCATCAAAGAGAAGCACATAGTCATCTTTATGCGGTCCATAGCTGGTTTGACCTCTTTCAATATCTTTTTCTTGATTTTTTAAATACATATTTTGAATATTTTCTGCATTTTGCCCAGATAATCGTGAATCTAAACTTATTTTCAAAATATGCTTTTCTGAAAATATATCCTGAAATATTTTTCCACAAAAAGGATCCATTTCTTTGAGAAATTCAATTCTTCTCTGAGTTAAATATTCCGATACATAAGAAAATTCTAAATCACTAGCAATTATTTGTTCTTTATATTTTGATGGCTTCTTTAATAATAGAATATTTCTAAATTTTAAAGATGCAGTATATTTACTTAATTGTTTTTTATAATATGGATCTAATTGAGAAATAAAATAATCAATCCATTCTCTTCGTTCACTTGCGTGGTTATGAAAACCATACGAATCAAATGGATTTATAAATAATATTTTTATATCTAATTTTTTTTTAATGGGGGATCCATCAAGATACCAGTAAATCTCTTGATTATTTATTTTGGCCGAATAGCTTAGTTTTTGATTTTCCATATTTTCAAATACAGACGAGAATATTATTTCCGGTTTTTCACAATCAATACTTAAATATTGTGGAAAACCTGTATTTTTTTTGAAGGATTTTTTTGTTGTAAGAACACTTACTGCTTCTAGAAGATTTGTTTTACCATTTCCATTTTCACCTAGTATGCAATTAATACCATTTGAGAATTGAAATACTTCATTATTTAAATTTCTAAAATTTGTAACCTGTAATTTAGAAATTTTCCAAGTGTTCATCTAAAGTTTTAACGGCATTATTATACTGATAAAATTTTGATTTTTATTTGACTTTATTACGATTGGACTTAATTCATTATTAAATTCAATTTTTACTTCATCATCGTTAAAAACAGAAAGCGATTCAATTAAAAATTTAGCATTAAACCCTATATCAAATTCATCACCTGCATAATTCATAGCAAATTTTTCTTGAGCATCTCCAAGTGCAGGATGGTTAGCGATAATTATCATCTCATTTTTTCTAAATGAGATTTTAACTCCATTTGACCTCTCATTGGCCATAATTTTAATTCTTTTTACGGCATTTAAAATACATTCTCTTTCAATAGTCGCTGTAAATATTGTTTTTTTAGGTATTACTGCTTGATATTTCAAATATTCTTTTGCAATTAATCTTACTGCTAATAAATAGTTATTATCAGAATTGAAATATATAAATGATTCATCCACAGAAATTAATATTTTTTGTCCTACTGATGCCTCTGCTATTTTTTTTAATTCGAATACACCTTTTTTTGGAATGATAATTCCATTTACTAGTGGTTCAATTTTATTTTGGCTTAGTTCTGTTTCAATTAATGCAAGCCTATATCCATCAGTAGCTACCGTTCTTAATTTCCCTTCTACTTCTTGTAAAAATATTCCATTTAAAAACAATCTTGTCTCATCACTTGAAATAGCGTGAGAAGTTTTATTAATCATACTTATAATTTGATTTGAGTTTAATGTAAATTCGCTTGAGTTAGCAGAAAATTGTAAGTGTGGAAATTCTTCATTTGTATATATTAACAATGTAAAATGTATATCTTCACAATAAAGTTTTAGATTTTGTGAATTTTCTGATAATTCTAATGTTACTTCTTTTTCTGGAAGTTCTTTTATTATTTCAAATATATTCTTAGCATTTACACAAAATACTCCAGACTTGTTAACAACTGCTGGTAATATTATCTTAGCCGATACTTCTAAATCAGTTCCTGTTATTTCAAGCTTGTTATCAATTGCTTCTATTTTTATAAAATTTAATATTAATCTTGTATTTTTTTTGTCTACTACACTTAAAATTTTATTTAGAGATTCTTTTAACTCAACTGATGAAATTTTTACTAGCATATTTTTTCCTAAAATTTTCTTTATTATTTCTACCGTGTATAAAAAATGAAATCAAGAACCATTCTTGACCTCTAATTTCTATATATATTAATTTATTATTAATACTTTTATTATTATTCTATGTTGATAAGTTGATAATGTGAATTTCCTTTTTATTATTAGTAACTTATCTTAAATTCCTATATTTATAATTTCTTATAACTTTTGAATTTTATCAACATGTCGTCGTATATTCTTTTTCTTGGGTATTATAATAAATTTTTATCAACACTTAATTAACATGTTATCAACATTCTATTTTTCATATTTATTTTCTTTATATATTTTCTTTTTATGTTTTTTTTATCAACATTTTCATTCACATTGTTGATAACTAAGTGTTGATAAACTCAATATATTATTTTTTTCTATATACTAATAAAATATTCTAAAGTTATCCACAATTATACTTAAATATTATGGATAACTTTGTTGATTAAATGTGGATAATTATAGATTTGTTTCTATTGAATTTATATCTTTTGATAGGGAAGCGTCAGTTTTCATCTTTTCACTAATTGTATTTACGGCATGAATGACTGAAGAATGGTCTCTTCCTCCAAAATATACGCCAATTTCTTGTTGTTTTGCATTCGCAATTTTACGTGCCAAGTACATTGCAACATGACGTGCTTTAGTTATTTCCTGATTTCGACTTTTAGATTTTAAATCTGCCAGAGGAATCCTATAAAATTGTGCTGTTGCCTTGGATATTTGATCCATAGTGATATCTTTATCATTTTCATTTTGATTAAACATTAATTGTTCTCTTACGAGATCAATTTCTATTTCAACATTCATTAATTCACTTACGGCCTTAAGCTTGACTAGTGAGCCTTCTAGTTCACGTATATTTGTTTTTATTTTAGTTGCAATAAGGGTGAGTATGTCTTCTGTTACATACAGGTCTAATGACTCCATTTTTCTCTTTAAAATGGCAATTCTTGTTTCCAAATCAGGTGACTGTATATCTACAACCAATCCCCATTGTAATCTTGTTTTAATTCTCTCTGATATACCATCAATTTCTTTTGGTGGTTTATCAGAAGTGAATACTAGCTGTTTGCCTTTATTGTGAAGTTCATTAAAAATATGAAAGAATTGATCTTGTGTTCCTTTTTTATCTTTCAACTCATGAATATCGTCAATCATGAGAACATCTATATTCTCAGTATATTTTTTTACAAAATCATTAAATTTATTTTGCTGAACTAATGAGATTAATTCATCCATAAAATTTTTTGATGAAATTAGGCAGATATTTAAACTTGGATGCCGGAGACTTATCTCGTTTGCAATAGCATGAAGTAAGTGGGTTTTCCCTAATCCAGAATTACTATGAATATATAAAGATGGATACTTACCATTTTTTCCTGGTGCTTGTGCAACTGCTGCCGCTGCAGCTTGGGCCATATTATTTGTTGGTCCGACTATGAAATTTTGGAAAGTTTTTTCCTTATCTATAATGATACTATTTTTATTTGGATTCATATGCTCAATATATTGAGTTTGAATTTTAGCTGAAAGATCATCTTTAGTAGGGGAGAGATCTAGGGTAAATTTATTTTCATTAACATTTTTTGGTCTATTATCAGGACTAGATGTAGTTTCTGCGCATTCAATGTTTAAATTAAATTTTTTGCCTAATATTTGAAATAAACTATTTGTTATATCTTCAATATGAGATTCAACTGTTTTCTTAATAAATGATGTTTTTACCTCAAAGTGAATAGTATCTTCTTCAATTTTGCTAATTGTCAGATTATTTTCAAAATAAGTTTTAAATTTAAATTCAGGTATTATATTTTTTAATTCTCTTAAAAGTTCCTGATTTATAAAGTCATGCTCATCTATGTCTTTGTTTTGATTGTCTATTTCTTCTATAGGTATAACGATGGGTACTTTTGATTGATTGTTTAATTGAAGAAAGTGCTTAAATAAATCTTGGCCCATTTCTTTATCTCCAACTTGCTTAGTCCATTATTTAATTTCTGAGTATTGACATGTAGCACGGCCAAATTCTAGATAGCAAAAACTAGTTATTCACATTTCCTTACATTTGACGCAATATGTTTTATATTGACCTTTTGATAGAGAAAATATATCTCTATTATTCTTTTTCAATAAGGGTTTTTTTATAAGGATAATATATGAGCAAAAGAACGTGGCAACCTAAAAAAGTTAAAAGATTAAGAGTTCATGGATTTCTTAAGAGAATGGCTTCTCCAGGTGGAAAAAATATAATTAAAGCTCGTCGTGCAAGAGGCCGTCATCAATTGACTGTATCTTCTAGTACTAAATAGATTACGTGTCTGATAGTAATTTTGAAAAAAATTCACGCTTACTATCAGCGTTCGATTTTTCTAACCTTAAAATCGATTCATATGTTTTTAAAAAACCTACTTTAATTATTTATTACAAAAAAAATTCATTAAATAAATCTAGATTAGGCTTAAGTGTTTCTAAAAAAGTAGGTAATTCACCTATTAGAAATCGATTTAAGCGGATTTTGCGTGATCAATTTAGAAATTCAAATATTAGAAATTTAGAATTTGATATTTTAGTTGTTGTTTCGTTTACTCGATCATTTAATGATGTCGTACAAGAAAAAAAAGAGGAGATGTTACTTTCTAATACCAATGATTTTTTTAATTATCTTCATACGTTAATATGAAACATATTATTATCTATATTATCAAATTTTATCAGTATTTTATATCACCATTGCTTGGTCCTAATTGTAGATTTTATCCTTCCTGTTCTTCTTATTCAAAAGAATGTTTTGAACGCTTTTCATTTTCACGTGCTATGTGGTATTCATTTCGTCGTATAACTAGATGTCATCCCTTTTGTAAAGGCGGCCACGATCCTGTGCCGAAATAATTTTATTGGAGATCCTTCATGTTGAACTCAGATCAAAAACGTGCATTCATTGCTGTTCTACTTTCCGGGATTGTTTTATTCGGTTGGCAATATTTTTTCACTTCAAAACAAGTACAACCAAATGTACCTACTTCTACTAATAACGTTGTTACTTCTGCTTCTCTTGGTGCAAATTCTCCATCTGTAGAATCTGCTTCTCAGCCTCTTGCTGTATCTCCAGTTTCATTAACTTCTTATGAGTTAAAACATGGTGATTTTTCTTATAAATTTAATAATGATTTATCAGTTTTAAATTTAGTTAATCCTAATTCTGTTTTTGATTTTCATTCTTTATCTGATTCTACTTTGCCTTTAAAAATTCAAATTGTTACCGATTATGGTCCACTTGATTTATTTTTTCAAATGGAACAAAGTGGTCCAAATCATATTGTTGGAAAAAACTTAAATTACGGTATTACTTATTCTGCTCATATCCTTGATAATGGAAAAGTAAATTTTTCTTTCTCCTCTGATAAACCATATAAATTTCGTTTTCTTTTTACTTCTTCTGAAAAAAAGTTAGATAACGGTCAAGTTAGACAATTTGCTATTTTTGGTAAGGATATAAAGCATATTGATGTTTCTAAAAATGTTAATGAGGATGGAACTTATAAGTGGTTTGGTATTGATTATAATTATCATTTATTTGCTGTGGTGCTGGCTGAAAAAACAATTATTAAATATTCTTCAACTGAGAAAGGTGAATTTGCAATTGAATTTGTTGCACCTGTTAAGAACTTTGCTGGTGATTTGGTTTTCTCAAAAAAGAATTATGATAATTTGGTAGCATTGGGTGATGGATTACATATGTCTGTTGATTTTGGTTTTTTTGCTATTCTTGCTGTGCCAATCCTACGTGGCTTACAATTTATTTATCGTTATATTCCTAACTATGGTATTGCAATTATTTTGCTTACTATTCTTATAAGACTTATTACATTTCCACTTCAGTATAAATCATTCAAAAGCATGAAAAAAATGCAAACAATTCAACCTGAATTAGCTTTATTAAAAGAGAAATATAAGGATGATTCTCAAAAAATGCAGCAAGAAACCATGGCCCTTTTCAAAAAAGCTGGAGCTAATCCATTAAGTGGTTGTTTACCGTTGCTTGCTCAAATGCCTTTTTTCTTCGCAATTTATCGAGTTTTATACAGTGCAGTTGAATTAGTTGGAGCTCCTTTTTTTGGTTGGATACATGATTTAAGTATTCATGATCCTTTCTACGTTTTGCCAGTATTAATGGCCGGTGCAATGTTTCTTCAGCAAAAATTTACTCCTCAAACAACAGTTGATCCTACACAACAAAAAATAATGATGTTTATGCCACTTATTTTTGGTTTTATTATGAAAAGTTTACCTGCGGGTCTGGTCTTATATATTTTATTTTCTACTGTTGTCGGGATCCTTCAACAATATATTGTTTATCGCTCAATTGATTAGATTCAATGGCCTTCTATCTTGATAAATCGCCAATCATAGCCTGCAGCACTGGAACTACTTCCAATGCTGCAATCGCAGTTATTAGACTTTCTGGTTTTAATTCTATTAACGATCTTCAAATGTTTTTTTCTTTTGATTTTTCTAAAATTAAAAATCGTTATGCTCACTTGTCTAATATTTTAGATAATGAAAATATCATTGATAATATTATTTTAACTTTTTTCCCCAAAATTTCCAGTTACACAGGTGAAAACTTGCTTGAACTTTCTGTTCACGGAAATCAATTAAATGTTTCACGTATTATTAATATTTTTATATCTAGTCAGCATTTTAGATTAGCTAATCCTGGGGAATTTAGTTACCGAGCACTTCAAAGCGGTAAACTTAGTCTTACCCAAGCCGAAGGTCTAGATCTTCTTTTAAATGCTAATTCAACACTTATGCTTGATCAAGGAATGCAGCTTTTACAAGGCGAATTACATTTAAAGTATCTTGAATTTTATAATTCATTTTTAAAACTTAAATCAGCAATTGAAATTTCTATTGATTTTTCTGACGATGTTGGTGATGACCATGTTGATATATTACTTAAGAATTCACTTAAAAATTTTCGAGATAATTTAATTTCTTTATACTCTAGGTCCCAAAGTTCAATTTCGTCTCTAATGACGCCACATTTGGTTATATGTGGAGAAACAAATGCTGGGAAAAGCTCACTTTTTAATATTCTTTTAAAGCATAATCGATCAATTGTTTCTCCCGCTGCTGGAACTACTAGGGATTATATTTCTGAATCACTTATGATTTCTGGTACAAATTTTTTATTAGTTGATACTGCAGGTATTAGAGATTCTTCTGATTTGATTGAAAGTGAGGGGATTGATAGAGCGTTTACTATTTTGAATTCTGCTTTTTATAAAATATTAATTATTAATCCAGTTTCTTATAATGAAGTTTACTTAAGAAGATTTATTGATATTTCATTTGATATTATTATTTTTTCTCACTTTGATTCTTCTGATTTTCTTAATTCACTAAAAAAAATTAATTTGAATTTCTTATCTACAAAAAGTTATATTTGTGGTTCTTTAATTAGTGGTTCTATAGGACCACTAAGTGCTGCTGGTCCTATAGAACCACTAATTGATTTTTCACTTATATTTTCAAATGGTCCTATAGAACCACTAAATGCTTCTGATCCTATAGAACCATTTTTATTTTTAGACATAAGTAATAAGTTTAAATCTATCTCTGATTCCAACCCTTTGTTGGTTGATCGTCATCGATTATGTATACAACATATTTATACAAAATTTATTGAGATTGATAACATGATTTGTAATGTTAAAGATGTAGCCATTATATCATCTGAAATCAATATCTTACAAGGTTACCTGAGTGAGTTGCTCGGTATTGTTTCTCCGGATGATGTATTAAATTCAATTTTTTCAAATTTTTGCATTGGTAAATAGATTTTCCATCTTTTTTATATTAATTACAGCTGTACATAAAATTTTTGTTCCACGTGGAACAATATTGGGACATTTAAATGTTAAATGAATTTGATATCGTTATAGTTGGTGGTGGACACGCAGGTGTAGAAGCCGCATGGATTTCTTCACAAATGGGATTGGCAGTTTGTCTTATTTCATCAATAGAATCTGGACTTGCTTCTGCTCCATGTAATCCGGCAGTTGGTGGCGTAGGTAAGGGACAAGTTGTAAGGGAAATTGATGCTTTGGGTGGATTAATGGGGTTGCTGGCTGATTATGCCGGTATTCAATATAGAACTCTTAATGAGTCCAAGGGTTATGCAGTACAGTCAACTCGTGTTCAAATAGATAAGGTTTTATACACGGCCAAGGCTGAGGAAATATTAGAAGCTGTGCCTAATATTAGAATAATTAGAAATATGGTTAGTAATATTTCATATATTGATAATGGGTTTGTAATAACTACCAAAGATTGTACTTCAATATTTTCAAAGAAATTGATTCTAACTACTGGTACTTTTTTAAACGCAAAGTTACATACTGGCGATATTCAGACAATGGGAGGCAGGGTGGGTTGTAGTAATTCGACTGGACTGAATGGATTGTTTCCGCAAATACCATTTCAACATATGCGATTTAAAACTGGCACACCTCCAAGGCTGTTGAATACTTCGATTAATTATGCAAAATTACTTGAACAGAAATCAGACAATTCAACTAGAAATTTTTCATCGATGGCCCAACCGTATTCTCGACATAGCAAGCAAGTTTCTTGCTTTCTTGCAAATACAAACTCTAATACATTATCAATTATTAGAGCAAATAAAGAACGATCACCACTTTTTAACGGTCAAATTGAAGGAATTGGTCCTAGGTACTGTCCCAGTATTGAGGATAAGGCCTATAGATATCTAGATAAAGATATTCATCACGTATTTATTGAGCCTGAAGGTCTTAGTATAAATACAGTTTATCCAAATGGATTATCAACATCATTACCTCGAGATGTTCAGCAGGCATTTATAAATTCAATAGCTGGCCTAGAGGATGCTGAAATATTGGTAAATGGATACGCAGTTGAATATGACGTAATAGATACATCATATCTAAAGCAGACACTTGAGCATAAAAACGTTGAAGGATTGTATTTTGCAGGCCAGGTGTGTGGAACTTCTGGTTACGAAGAGGCTGCTGGACAAGGAATTATCGCCGGAATTAATGCAGGATTATCAATTCGCTCATTAGCACCACTTATTATTGATAGATCAGAATCATATATTGGAGTAATGATTGAAGATTTAGTGCTTAATAAAAGAGATGAGCCCTATAGATTATTCACAGCTCGTTCTGAAAATAGATTATATATCAGAGAAGATAATACATTAACGAGAATGCATAAATATAGGCTTGGTCTTCAGTTACAGGGACCAGTTGATGTATTTCAGGTGCATTTTTTGACCGAACTCGAGCTTTTGAACTCTCTGGTAAAGAATATAACCTACTATGCAACTGAATCTAATAGGATATATTTTGAAAATTCAAATTATGGCCCTCTTGATACAAATATAACTCTTTCTGAGCTTGTTAAGCGTAGTAATTTGAATCCAGTTTCTACGTTAACAAGAGAATTAGATAATTTTAAATGTAAATTTAGGGACGATATAGTATATACCGCTGCAATTTCTGCAAAATACGAAGGATATATAAATAGATCTGTTATTGAATCAGATAAGCTTAATAAATTATCTAAAAAGAAATTAAACCTAGAGAAGCTATTGGCTTCAAATCAAATCTCTTTTGAATGTAAATCTAGAATAAGAAACATATTGCCTGAAACCTTTGGACAATTGCAAAGAATTGAAGGAATAAGACCCGCAACACTCGCATTTGTAGCTGGAAACATATTATGATGAAAACATTTTCCCAAAATTACTTAAATCTTCTACAGGGTGAGTTTAAAGGTATCAACCTTACGCGAATTGACGATCCAGATGAGTTTTATAACAAACAAATAATTGATTCAGTATTACCACTTGAAAAAAGCTCCATTTTTCTCCAGGAGATTAATAAATCTGGAATCTTGGTCGATGTTGGATTTGGTGGTGGATTTCCCATTTTTCCACTTGCAGTAAAACTTCCTGGTATAAAATTTATTGGACTAGATGCTAGGTCGAAAAAAGTTGAAGTAGTGACAGCGATAGGTAATATGCTTGAAATTAAAAACAGCAAATTACATCATATCAGAGTGGAGGAAGTTGTGTTTGATTTGCCGGTGGTTATAACCTTTAAGGCCGTCGGTAAAATATCAGACTTACTGTCTTCGATAAAATCAAGCACCAGAGTTTTAGTTTGCTTTTACAAGGGTCCGAATGTTCATGAATTAGAAAATATAAAAAGCGCTTTAAAAAGCTGGGATCTAAAAGAAGAAATTCAATATGAAGTACCAGGGACAGAAGGCAGATCTTTTTTGTGTTTTAGAAATAAAAATGTTCTACGTGGAACAATTGATAGTAAATTAATAAAAATTTCTGAGTTACTTTGATATAAAAAAAAGGTATAAAAGCTTATAACAAATAAAAAAAGGAATCGTAAATGGCTAAAATTATTGCGATGATGAATCAAAAGGGCGGAGTTGGAAAAACAACCTCTTCGGTAAACCTAGCGGCTTGTTTGGCAGTAGCCGAGAAAAAAACTCTACTAATAGATCTAGATCCGCAAGGTAATGGAAGTTTAAGTATTGGTCTCTCAAAAGAAAAATTTGCAGGAAAAAATATATATCAAGCGTTAATAGGACAAATTGATATTAAGGATGCAATTTATGAAACAGAATTGCCATGTTTTGATATTTGCCCATCTGATAATAATCTAGCCGGTGCTGAAATAGAATTGGTCAGTTTATTTGCAAGAGAAGCAAAGTTAAAAACGGCCTTTCACTCTGTGGAAGATAAGTATGATTATATAATTATTGATTGCCCTCCGTCGCTTGGCTTATTAACAGTAAACGCACTTAATGCGGCACACTCATATATTGTACCAATGCAGACAGAGTATTTAGCAATGGAAGGGCTAGCACAATTATTAAATACAGTGAGATTAATTAGAACATCACTAAATCAAAAATTGGAACTAGATGGAATTTTATTAACTATGTTTGATTCTAGATCTGGCCTTCATAAGCAAGTAGTAAATGAAATAAAAAATCATTTTGGGGACATGGTATTTAACACGATTATACCAAGAAATGTAAAACTAGCAGAATGTCCAAGCTACGGAAAACCAATAATTTTATATGATATTGAATCAAAAGGCAGTGAAGCCTATTTAGCATTAGCCAAAGAAATAATTTTAAAAGAAAGAACAAAAGTTAAAGAATCACCAGCTATTGAAAACCAATTAATGTAAATATTTTGAAAATTAGGAGAATATAATGGCAAAGAAAATGGCACTAGGTAAAGGTATTGCATCACTTTTGCACGATTCAACTTCACAAACAGTAGTAGCACAAACGTATGCTCAACATTTTGACCAATCACCAGAAATTAAAATAGAAAATACACCACTGATGGTTCATGTTTCATCAATCAAAGCAAACCCAAATCAACCTAGAAAAATATTTAAAGAAAAAGAACTAGAAGAATTAGCAGAATCAATCCGTGAAAATGGTATTATTCAGCCACTTATTGTAGCCGAAATGGAAGATGGAAAATTTGAACTTGTAGCTGGTGAGAGAAGATTTAGAGCAGCTAAAAAGGCAGGTTTAGAGCAAGTTCCTGTAGTAGTAAAACGAGCTACAGAACGTGAAAAAATGATAATGTCGATTATTGAAAATGTTCAACGATCAGATTTAAATTGCGTCGAAGAGGCATTGGCCTATTACCAATTAATGAATGATTATAAATTAACTCAAGAAGAAGTTGCAAAGAAATTGGGAAAAGAACGCTCAACTGTTGCAAATTATCTAAGAATTTTAAACTTACCAAGAATTGTTATTGATTATCTTCAAAAGGAACTTATCTCGTTTGGCCATGCGAAAGTCTTAGCAGCAGTTAAAGAAAAAGAGGATATTATTAGACTGGCCAATGAAGCTGTAACTTCAAATTGGTCAGTAAGAGATCTTGAAGAAGCAAGCCGAACTAAAAAGCTCTTCAAGGAAAAACCTACAAAAAGAAATCCATTCTTTGATGAAAAACTTGACCAATTCAAGAAGACATTAGAACAAAAAACTGGATATCATTTTGCAATTGCTTCAGGCAAAAATGGATCTGGCCATGTTAGTCTGAAATATAGCAATGAAGCAGAATTTAACGATATTTACGAATTCCTCCTTTCCAAATAGAATGGGATAAAGGAATTTTAATGCAAAAAATTAATAGTGCTGTATCTGCAATAATAGAAGAAGGTTGTAAGTTTGAAGGTAATTTGGCCTTCAATGGATCAGCTCGAATAGCCGGTATAGTCAACGGAACAGTATTTTCAAATGACACGGTTGTCATTTCTGAAGGCGCAATAATTAATGCAGACATTAATGCAAATATTATAATTATTGCGGGATCAGTAAAAGGAAATATAAAAGCAAGCTCTAGAGTCGAAATCCTAAAGCCAGCTCGTTTTGAGGGGGTCATTACAACTCCCAGCCTAATCGTTGAGGAAGGCGTTATATTTCATGGAACTACAAAAATGCGCGATAAGAACTCAACGACAAACTAGAAAATATCTTGACGAAAAATCTATAAAACATTATTCATTAATGAAAATAATTAATTAAAACTAAAGGTTGTTGTACGTAATGGATATGATATTAACAATTTTCAAGTCTCTCGGTGTAGATCAGACAGTATTTATTCAATTTGTAATTCTTATTATAATATTTACATTAGTATCTAATTTACTATTTTCAAAACTCAAAGAAGTACTAATCATGAGAGAAATGAAAACAACAAAATTAGAAAGTAGTGCTCATGCAATTTATAAAAAAGCAGATGAATTGGCTGAACAATATAAAGCAAAAGTAGAAAAGACACACCAAGAGTCACATCAAGCAAATCAAAATAAAAAAAATGAAATCAATATTGTTGAGAAAGATAAATTAAAAAATGCTGAACAAGAATTTACCAAAGATTACGAAGCCAAAAAAAATAAAATATTAGAAGAAATCTCTATTCAAAAAACATCACTTCTTTCTAGAGTAGATGAGTTGTCTGGAAATCTAGTAGAAAAACTTACAAAATAAGGGCGTGTTTTTGAAAGTACTATTTAAGTATATTATCCTGAGTTCTAGTCTAATCAGTTATGCTATGGCCAATGAAGAAGCAGTTCATCATGAACCTTCAGTTTTTGATTTGAAGTATGCCGTTTTAAATTTTGTAGTTTTATTTGGCTTTCTAGGGTGGAAATTTAAAAAACCATTGTCTGAAATGTTTGATAAAAAATCAGAAGAAGTTAAAGCATTAATGAATTCTGCAGATAAACAAAACAAAGACGCTGAAGAAAAATTGAACCAGTTTAATGCTAAGATTAAAAATCTAGACTCAGAATTAATACAAATAAACGCTGATTATACTAACGACGCTGTCAGCTATGCAAAGTTTCAGCATGAGGAAACTCAGACATCGATTGCACGAATTAAACGTGATCTTGAAAATAAATTAAATGGTGAAAAGAAAGAATTATTAGACGAATTGAATCATGAAATTATTTCAAAAGTAATTTTAAATGCGAAAAATGAAATTGCAAAAAATGCAGATCATAGAAAAAATGCTACACAAAAAATATTGACTGAATTGAAATAAAGATAGGAAACAAAGTGAAAGAGCAAATTATATCAAAAGCCTATGCACAAGCACTAGTAGAGCTTTCTGAAGAACAAAAACTTGATCTTGCTGCTGAGTTAACAACTTTAACTGAAGCAATAAATGGAAATAATAATTTTGAAACACTATTATTTCTAGAAGTTTTTACAATAGAAGAAAAATGGTCTGTTTTAGAAACTGTTGCCACAAAATTAGGTCTATCTTCAACGATGAAGAATTTTTTACATTTTATTATTCAGGAAAAAAGAATTGGAATGCTTCCGATGATTTTTAAAAATGTTGTTGTGATTGATGATCACAAAAAAGGGTTTTTAAGAGGAACGATTGAAGGAAGAGAAGAAAATATTCCAGAAGATGTTAAAAATAAATTAAAAAATTATTTGCAAGAAAAATTAGGCAAAACGCCTGTATTGAACTACCAACAAAATGAATCGATGGTGGCTGGATATAGAATGACAGTTGAAGATTTGCAATTAGATGCATCTCTTGATCACCAATTAGAAAACTTTAAAGAAAGCGTATTAAATTCGTAACGGAGTAAAAAATGGCAATGAATCCAGAAGAGATTACTAGTATTATCAAAGATAGAATCTCTAATTTCCAAACAAGACTTCAAGTAGATGAAGTTGGAACTGTTTTGACTGTAGGAGACGGGATTGCTCGCGTTTTCGGGTTAAAAAATGTTATGGCCGGTGAACTTGTAGAGTTTCCATCTGGTACAACCGGAATGGTTTTAAACTTAGAAACTAATAACGTAGGTATAGCTATTCTTGGGGAAGACCAATCTATTAAAGAAGGGACTTCTGTAAAAAGAACTGAAAGAATCGTAAGTGTACCTGTCGGTGACGCTCTTTTAGGAAGGGTTGTAAACGCAATTGGTGAGCCAATTGACGGTATGGGTGAAATAAAATCAAAAGAAGTACGAGTAGTAGAAGTAAAAGCTCCTGGTATTATCGCAAGAAAATCTGTTCATGAGCCATTGCAAACAGGCTTAAAAGCAATCGATTCAATGATTCCAATTGGACGTGGGCAACGTGAATTGATCATTGGAGATAGAAAAACTGGGAAAACAGCAATTGCAATTGACACCATTATTAATCAAAAAGGTAAAGATGTTATATGTGTGTATGTGGCAATTGGACAAAAACAATCAACAGTTAGACAAGTTCAACAAAAATTAAAAGATGCTGGTGCATTAGAATATACAATTATTGTTTCAGCAACGGCCTCTGCTTCAGCGCCAATGCAATTTATAGCACCATATACAGGCTGTACAATGGCCGAATATTATAGAGACAGTAAACGTCATGCACTCATTGTATATGACGACTTAACAAAGCAAGCACAAGCTTATAGACAAATGTCTTTACTACTTCGTCGTCCACCGGGAAGAGAAGCATTTCCAGGAGACGTCTTTTTTCTTCACTCAAGACTACTAGAAAGAGCGTGTAAGGTATCTGACGTTTTAGGTGCAGGTTCTTTAACTGCCTTGCCAATTATTGAAACGCAAGAAGGTGACGTTTCTGCTTATATTCCTACAAATGTAATTTCTATTACTGATGGACAAATATTTTTAGAATCAGATTTATTTAACTCAGGGATTAGACCTGCTGTAAACGTAGGGCTTTCAGTTTCTAGAGTAGGTGGATCTGCTCAAATTAAAGCAATGAAAAAAGTTGCTGGAACACTAAGACTCGATCTTGCTCAATATAGAGAATTAGCAGCGTTTGCTGCTTTTGGATCAGATCTTGATGAAGCAACAAAGAGACAGTTAAACAGAGGGGAAAGATTAGTTGAATTGCTTAAGCAAGATCAATACGCACCTTTTGATGTAATTGATCAAGCAGTATCAATTTTAATTGCGACTAAGGGATATTTTGACGTTGTACCAACACCAAAAATAAGAAATGCTGAAAAAGATATCCTAGAATTTTTTCATTCAAGACATGCAGATCTAATGGCAGAAATTAAAGCTGCCAGAGAAATTTCTGGTGCAAATGAAGCTAAAATACTTGAGGCAGTTAAGGCCTTTTTGGCAAATAAGAAATACTAAGAAATTAGGAATAAATAATGGCTAATATTAAAGAGCTAAAAAAGAAAATTAAAAGTACCAAGAGTACTTCTAAAATTACGCAAGCGATGAAGCTGGTTTCAGCTGCTAAGCTTGCCAAGGCTCAACAAAATATCGTTAACTCACGTCCATATGCACGTGAACTAGAAGAAACAATTAAAGTTGTTTCAGCGCTTGTGCAAAATTATGATCATGAGTACTTGCACGAAAAATTAGAAAATAAAAAAGCAGTATTGCTAGTTATTTCATCCGACAAAGGACTTTGTGGTTCTTATAATTCTCAATTATCAAAAACAGTGAGAAAATTTTTAAGTGAATCAGTAGAAGATGTAAAAATATATTTTATTGGTAAAAAAGTACGAGATCTTTTGGATTCAACAAATAATAAAGGTAAGACTTTTACGTTTGTAAAAAATGAACCGACATTCATAGAAATGGAACACGTTGGGGTTGAGCTTGGAGAACTTTTTACTTCTGGTGAAGTAGGAAAAGTTTATATTGCCTATAACATATTTCATTCAGCAATAGCTTTTGAGCCGACAATAAAACAATTATTACCAATGACAATGGATGAGAATAAAAAAGAAGAATTAAGAGAGAAATTTCCATTCGACTTTAAATATGAGCCAACTCCAACTGAAATATTAAACACACTTATACCGCAAACTTATATTAGTACTCTGTATACAGCATTATTAGATGCAATTGCAGCGGAACATGGGTCGAGAATGAGTGCAATGGATTCAGCATCATCTAACTGTAAAAAAGCAATACGAACATTATCAATAAAAATGAACAAGAAGAGACAGGCCGCAATTACTACTGAATTATCAGAAGTAGTTTCTGGAGCTGAGTCTCTGAATGGGTAAAAGAGAATATTTAGGAGATCACCAATGAGTGAAAATTTCGGCGTAGTAAAACAAGTAATGGGCCCTGTAATCGACGTAGAGTTTTCTCATGGAAACATACCAGCGATTTTCAATGCACTAAAATTAACAAACAAAACAATCTCAAACCTTGAGTATAATTTAACTGTTGAGGTCTCTCAGCATTTAGGTAATAACATGGTAAGATGTATTGCAATGGATTCAACTGAAGGTTTATCTCGAGGATTAAAAGTTCTTGATACTGGAAGAATGATTCAAGCTCCTGTTGGGAAAGAATGTCTTGGACGAATTATTAACGTTATCGGTGAACCAGTAGATGAAGCAGGTCCTGTAAACGCTAAGAAAACTTATGACATCCATAGAGCAGCTCCTGGATTTGATAAACAATCAACAAAGTTAGAACAATTCTATACAGGTATTAAAGTTATCGATTTACTTGCACCATATGTACGAGGTGGAAAAATTGGTTTGTTTGGTGGAGCAGGAGTTGGTAAAACAGTTCTCATCCAAGAATTAATTAACAATATTGCAACAGAACACGGTGGATTCTCAGTATTCGCTGGAGTTGGTGAGCGTACTCGTGAAGGGAACGATTTATTTCATGAGATGACAGAGTCTGGAGTAATTGCAAAAACAGCTCTAGTATTTGGACAAATGAACGAGCCACCTGGAGCACGTGCACGAGTTGCCTTAACAGGTCTATCAATTGCAGAATATTTTAGAGATGAAGAAAATCAAGATGTATTATTTTTCGTAGATAATATTTTTAGATTTACACAAGCAGGTTCAGAAGTTTCAGCACTTCTTGGACGTATACCCTCAGCGGTAGGTTACCAACCAACATTGGGAACTGAAATGGGAGCTATGCAAGAGAGAATTACATCAACAACTAATGGTTCAATTACTTCTATTCAAGCAGTATATGTTCCTGCAGATGACTATACCGATCCAGCTCCAGCGACAACTTTTGCGCATTTAGATGCAACAACAGAATTATCTCGTCAAATTGCTGAGCTTGGAATTTATCCAGCGGTTGATCCATTATCATCATCGTCTACAATTCTTACTCCGGCCATTGTTGGACAAGAACATTATGATGTTGCTCGTGGAGTTCAAAAAATTCTTCAAAAATATAAAGAACTTCAAGATATCATCGCCATTCTTGGTATGGATGAACTATCTGAAGAAGATAAATTAATTGTTGGACGTGCTAGAAAAGTTCAAAAATTTCTTTCTCAACCATTCTTCGTTGCTGAGCAATTTACTGGATTAAAAGGTAAGTTTGTTAAGATGGAAGATACAATTAAAGCATTTAAGGCCATTCTTGATGGTGAATGTGATGATTTACCAGAACAAGCGTTCTACTTAGTTGGTGGACTTGATATGGTTTATGAAAAGGCAGCTCAGATTAAGGCCGGAAAATAATTTTAGGACTAAAAAATGAAATATTATACAGTTGATATCCTAACGCCATCAAAAATTGTTGCGAAAGGAATACCTGCAGAATCGTTGTTAATACCAACTACTAGAGGCCAAATCAACGTACTAGAAGACCATACTCACCTTGTAACAAAGCTCTCACCAGGAGTGTTAACGGTCTTTGGTGGTGCTGATTACGGTGATAGAAACTTTGTAATAACAGTTGGAGTATGTAAAATTTTAGATAATAAAATAATTATCCTAGCAAATACGTCAGAAGAAAGTCGAGATGTAGATATTGAGAGAGCAAAGCTTGCTTTAAACAGAGCAGAAGAAAAACTTAAATATAGTGAAGGTCTTTCAACAGAAGAAGTTGAGAAATACGTTCGTAAAGTAGAACGAGCTAAACTTCGAATTCAAATCGGCGAATATACCCGTCCAAGAAATTAATTAAGCAATGAGTACTCATTATTTGATAGTGAGTACTCAGTTTATCTAGGCAAAAACCTCCCATTTATTTGATCTATTCTTAGTATGGTTTAAAATTAAACATACTATATGAAAATTATTTCAAAAATTATATTACCAACATTATTGATATCAGCAGCATTTGCAATGATATCTTATCAGCTAAAATCTGATGAAGTGACTCTTAACACTGTTGCATTCAGTAATTTATCAAAGAATATAGCGGAAATAAGAACATCAAAAAACGACACAATAGATACAGGTGAAAATTTAATTAATACTGATAAAATTAAAACAATAGAAAAAAAGCTAAAACGAACGATTGCCTTTAATAAACATCAACAAAAATTAATGTTTAAAAAACGCCATGCTGAAATTCCAACTATTCATATAGCTGCAAACGTAGAAGAAATAAATAATAATGAACTGATTGAGCTATATGCAATATCATCAGAAAAAATTAACCATCCTAAATTAGATCAACCAATCATAGATGAAGTAAAAACAGTTGATGCAGCAACGATAGCAATAAAACAAGAAAGTGGTCCTATAGGTCCAGTTGAGATAAAAAGTGACGTAACTGAATCGGTTGTTGTTAAAGAAGAAATCGATAACGAGATGCCAATATATGACTACTCAGCGCAAAGCTTAAGCAAAAAAACGGACAAACTGTACGATAGAGAATTATCGAAGACTGTAAAAAATGTAATAACAAGAGAAGTAGGAGCGAATCCAGTAAAATTAATTAAAAATGAAATAGAAAAGGAAAAAGAAAACAGAGAGACTGATGAAAATGATCAGATAGTATATGACTACTCAACTACACGCCAGGCAAAGAATGCAATGAAGGTTCAATTAGGATTTGCAGGGAAAACAGAAAATAATGAAGAAGTAGAAACTCATGAAATAAAAATAATAGCGGAAAATATCAACTTAAATGATTCAAAATTTTCTCAAGTTAAGGATTTTAATTTTACACCTGACTATAATAGAGAAGAAAGAATTGATTCAGACAAAGACGGGGTTGCGAAACTTGTCGTTGCAATTACTAAAGGGGTGAATACTCAAACGGGAATTATAGAAGCTCCGGGAATGTTCACTACTCGAGTTGAATTGGTTATGAATACTCAAAACCAAGTTTCAATTCCTTTAATAAGTAATGAGGATAGCGAAAAATACTATAAGGGTGGGAACTTAATATTAATAAATATAAATACTGATGTTGTTGATACGGAAATAGATACTAGGTTTGAAAATAAGATATATTTTGATTCAAAATTTAAAAAAACAGAAACAAGAGATGATGCAAATTATGTTCTTTATACAGGCATAAAAAATGGAAATGTATTATTAAAATATTATCTATCAAATAACAAAACTGCACAAAAAGTTGTTTATGTTGGTGAACGTGAAATGTATTTCGAAGCCTCAGAATTTCTCAATGGTGAAAGAGAAGTATTTAGTTTTTCTACTAGAAATTTGATGAGTTCTAAAAAATCAGAATTAGATATCCATGCTGAAGATATTAATGTGTTTAATACGAGAATAACTGCAAAAAAAAGAACACTAAATACATATGAATTAAAAATGCCAACCTTGATTAAAGATGCCCGTAAGTATATAGAATTGAAACACTTACGAGATAGTATTTTTATTGGTACAGATAATGAATATGAAATTGAAGTACCAAGTAATGAATTTATAGAAAAAGTATTACATACAAATCATATAAATAGTTTAGAAGATCGATGTTTGGTACAAATCAATGTAAAAAAAGAATTAACTGGAATTATTGTTAATGGAAAAAATCATCATGGTGAAATGTATACAGAAACAATATTTCTAGATGAAAATGGGTTATTTTCTCAAGATAATATAGAGATGGCAGAAAAAGTATTTATAGTAGGAGATATGGAAGGTATCTTCAGCGCCAAGCTTGAGTACTCAGATGGATCAAATCAGTATCTAAAAACTTTTTGTTCAACAGGAACTTATATTGTTGAACAACTTTAGCTCCATTCAAGCTTTTTAAAAACTTCTAAGGTTTGTTTATAACCAGCAGTCATAACATATTTAGATTTTTTAGGGTCTAGTGAAAAAGAGTTTGTGAAAAACAACTTATAATTAGAATGGTCGGGGTAAATATCAATGAATTTTATATTAGGATTGTAATTTAGTTTTCTTTCTAAAATAGATGTAATTTTATTTTTGTCGTTTTGAGTAAAATTATTAGAATTCATATAATCTCGAACTGTATCAATTAAATCTTTTGATAGCATTTTTTGACCACGAGAAGAGACAATCTTTTTTTGAATCATTAGATAAATGGCCTGAATACAAATGGCCGGGAGTCCGTAATTGATTAAAGAGCCAACTTCATCGTGGAAGTGATAAGGAGTATGGGTCCAAGAACTAATAATAAAATCACACTTATTATCAACGGCAACATGAGTAGATAGAGTTTCGCGAATTTCACCATCAATATAATAGTCAACCTGTGAGGTACGAGGATTTTTAACTGGAAAAGGTGAATAAAAAGGAGGAACACTCATGCTGGCCGCAATAGATTCTGTAATATTCACACCAGTATAGTATTCTGCAGTTGAATCGTGTACAGGACAAGGATAATTAAATTTACTAAAAATAACTTTTCGAGAGTGGTCAAGCTGAGTGGCGACAACAAACATGTCGGCCTGATAATCTTCAAATTTTTGTGAAACAATAACATGATCTTGCATGTATTGATTAAGACCTTCTGTAGAAAAAAGTCCACTTACAGAAAGCATCGGACGTAACATTTGTTTAAGCAATGTAGGAAAACCTTCAAAAGGGTTATAGAAATCAAAATTATATGAATCTCTATTGGGCATTTTTCTTGAAAGCATATCGCTATATGAAACACCTTTAAGAGAAGTTTTTGAGCTATCTCTATTAATAGTGGCATCAATAATTTCCATAGGTCTGAATCCAGATGCAAAATAAAGATTAATTAAAGCTCCGGCACTTGAACCTACATAAGTTGATATTTCGTAATCGGGATCGATTGGAGATTTGTTGTGTTTAAAACAAAAACCTAATTCCTCTAAAGCAAGAGAAACACCTAAATGCCAGGCCGCTGCTTTTACAACTCCTCCAGATAAAACGAGGGAAGTTTTTTTATTTTTAAAAGGCTCTAAATTAATATTGTGATTCATGATAAAATATTAACACTAAAAGTATTCTGACAGAAATGAAAAAAATAACCGACCAATTAAGGATATTAAAATTACTTTGCTAAAAATCACCAAAGTTTCTATCATATAGTCACAGGAGTAAAAATGAATCAAAATGGAATTTGGTTATCTATTTTAGAATATGCCAACGTTAAAAAAATATCAATTTCAACAATACGCAGATCAATAAAATCGGGTCACGTTAAATATAAAGAAGAAAATGGGAAGTATTTTATTTGGACTAATAAAAATATAGAGCAAACTGAGCAAGTACTCACTTCAGAAGTGGAAAAAATAAAAAGAGAAAATAGAAAGTTACATGATGAGATAAATGATTTGAAAACATTACTATCTGCTTATGAATATCAAAAAATAAATACTTTTGAGTCGCTCCCTCATTTACCAGAAGTAGAATTATGAAAACAATATTAGTGATTATATTTTTCATAGTTTCATTTACTGTTCAAGCTACAGAATCGATGAGAAACTGCATGTTGTTGCCTATCGTAGATAGCGCAGACAATAAAATTGGGTTTAAGGTTTTTGAAGAAGTAGAAAATTATATTAAGGATAGTTCGTGGTGTACTTATAAATCTAACTCAGAACTTATTAACATATTGGGACAATATTCAAAAAACCTAGAAAGTCATTTGGCCAATAAAGATGTTTTAAAAGTTATTGCTGATAAAACACGAGCAGGAACTCTGATCAGAGTAAATCTTCAAGCGGCAGGTGAAGCAACAAGCTTAACATTAGAGATTATTGGAGAGAACGGAGAAGATCGATATTTTAAAGAAACAGTTCAATTAAAAAACAATGATGTATCTTTAATTTCACAAGCCATTAAAAACTGGCTAGATGTATATGAAAAAACAATTCCGTACGAAGGTAGAGTTAAGGGAATATTGGGAGATCAATTTACGATCGATATTGGTAAGAAATCACATTTATATAATGGAAGTGAAATAACCATTGAGAGACAAACTGGTAAAAGACAACATCCTCTTTTAAAAGAAATAGTAGATTTCCAATCTGAAAAGATAGCAGAAGCTAAAATATTTGAAATAAGTGATACAGAAGCACAAGCAAAAATTATTTCGTATGAAGGTAGTAAAAAATTAAAACTAGAAGACTGGGTAAAAATTAAGGCCAGCCAACAACGCAAGGCCGTTGAAAATTTAACATATGGAGAAAAAGATAAAACAGAATATGGAAAACTTGGAACAATTGGAATATTTCTAAATCTTGGGACAGGATCTACTGCACAATCTGGAACGACAAATCGATCGATGAATGGCCTACTTTATGGAGCAGATATTGAAGGAGAGCTTTGGGCCACTAGGAACTACTGGCTTGGTTTAGACTATGGGAAAAAATATGGGAAATATTCTAAGGATCAAGGGATTTTTACAAGTGATTCTAATTCAACAAATAACGGACATATGAGAGTAAAGTTTGGTTATAAATATTTACCAATGGGATTTTTTTATGGGCCACAAATTGAAGGCTATATTGGTTATGGAAGTTATGTATACGGATTAGAAACACATATTAATGATCAATTTACAGAAGTAACTTTTGCAGGTGTTTTGATGGGAGTACGTGGTAGCTTGCCATTGTATGAAAGTATTAGAGTCTATATGCTTTTTGATTTTCTATTTGGATCAAGTTATACAGAATTAGCAACTATTTTAGGATCTGCAAGTTCAAGTTCTAACTATAGAATTGAGTTTGGAAGTCAATATTCTTATGCGCCCAATATTTCATTTTCGGGTGGACTTTCGGTCTTATCTAATAAGGCAAACTTCACTGACGGTGTTATAAAAGAAGAGCAATTTAAAGACATTTCTGTTAAAGTAGGAACGATTTTTACATTCTAATTCCAAGCAATAAATTGGGAGAAAAAATGAATCGTATTCAAGAATTAGAAACGCTTATTTTAAAGCACAAGGCGCTATATTATCAAGGACGACCTGAAATTTCGGACTTAGAATTTGATAATCTTGAAGCTGAATTAAAAAAAAGAGATCCCGTAAATGCCGTTCTTAAACTCGTTGGAATCAATAGTACATCGCTTGAAAAAATTAAACATGAAAGAAAAATGCTTTCTTTGGAAAAAACTTACAATATTGAAGATCTTGTAAAGTGGATTGGAGAAGAAGAAGTATTATCTACTTTAAAACTTGATGGAATAAGTTGTTCGCTAGTTTATGAAAATGGACACTTATTATTAGCAAAGACACGAGGAGATGGTTCTTTTGGTGAAAATATTACAGCTAAAGCGATGTGGATAAGCGTAATTCCAAAGTCAATAACTGTAAAAAATAAAATTGAGATCAGAGGTGAATTATTTTGTAGTGAAGAAAGTTTCTTTAAATTATCTAAAGAAATGGTTTCCATTGGTCTTGAAAAACCAACCAGCCAAAGAAATATTGTGGCCGGATTGATGGGAAGAAAAGAAAATCTAGAACTATGTCGATATATAAATTTTTATGCTTTTGACTACTTATCTGATGAAATAATATCAACAGAAGAGGAGAAGTTTAAAAAGCTTACAGATTTAAATTTTTCTATTCCTGAAATTGAATTACATAAAAACCGAAACACGGTTGAACTAGCAATAAATAGTGCAAAGCAATTCATGAGTGAGGGAGACTTTCAAATAGATGGCCTAGTCTTTATTTATAATAAATTAAGCCTGCACGAAGAATATGGAGAAACTTCTCATCATCCAAGATACAAAATGGCATTTAAATTTCCTGGTGAATCAAAGACCACAATTATCAAAGATATAATTTGGTCAGTTTCTCGAAACGGAATTTTGACACCGGTTGCAGACGTGGAGCCGGTTGAATTATCTGGAGCAATAATTCAAAGAGTAACACTTCATAATTATGGTTTAGTTTTGCAGAACGAATTAAAAATAGGTGATACAATAGAGATTATAAGATCTGGCGAAGTAATTCCAAAATTTTTATCTGTCGTTGAGACTTCTGATAATAAATTTATTATTCCAGAGGTTTGCCCTAGTTGCCATTCAAAAGTTGAAATTGAAGAGATACGTATTTATTGTCGCAATGAAAATTGCCCTGGAAAAATTAAAGAAGTAATTCTAAATTTCATACAAAAAATTGGCATAGAAGATCTAAGTAGCAAAAGGTTAGAAGACTTAATAAATGCTAATTTAGTAAAAGATATTTCTGATCTCTATAAAATTACTGAAAGTGATTTATTGAAGCTGGATAAAGTAAAAGAAAAATTATCAACGAAATTAATCGACTCGATTTCCAAAAGCAAGACGGTCGACCTAATTACTTTTTTATCAGCATTGGGGATTTCAGGAGGGGCTTATAATAAATGTGAAAAAGTGGTGCGCGCGGGATTTTCAAGTATTGAAAAAATTCTACAGCTTAATTTGGAAGCATTATTAAATGTTGAATCTTTTGCGGAAAAGTCAGCAACAGATTTTCTTACATCATTGAACGAAAAAAAACCACTCATCGATAAATTAATATCATTAGGGTTTAGAATAAAAGCAGTTGAAAAAATTGAAACAGAGCTTACGGGAAAAAAGATATGCATAACGGGAGCATTGTCTGAGAAGCGCCAGGTTATTGAAGACAAAATTAGAAACTGTGGTGGAATTGTAGTAAGTGCAGTATCAAAAACAACAGACATATTAGTAACAAATGAATCTGACCCAACATCGAGTAAGTTTAAAAAAGCTATAGAGTTTAAAACAAATATAATGTCTGAAAGTGAATTACTTAATTTATTAAAGTAGGAAATATGGCCAAGAAAATCTCAACATTTGTCTGTCAAAGTTGCTCTTACCAAACATCCAAGTGGATGGGAAAGTGTCCAGAGTGTGGTGAGTGGAATTCTTTTACTGAAGAAACTACATTAAGTGGCAAAGATCTAAATAGAGCTCATAAGCGATCAGCACTTAGTGTAGAAGTACCAAGACTTATCAAAGATATAGATGTTGAAAAACAACCAAGAATCAAAACATATATCAATGAATTTGATAGAGTTGTTGGAGGAGGAGTTGTCCCGGGGTCATTAATATTAATTGGTGGTGAACCAGGAATAGGAAAATCTACTCTCTTGACCAAGGTAATGGGAACACTTTCTCAAAATTATAAAAATGAAAGTGTTTTGTATGTGAGTGGAGAAGAGTCAGTTAATCAAGTTGCAGATAGGGCCAAAAGATTAGGGGTGCATGCTGAGAGTTTTTATATCTATAACGAAACCAATTGGCAGAACGTATTAGAACAAATTAATAAAATTAAACCAAAATTTTTAGTTATAGATTCAATTCAAACGACGACTTCATCTGAAATTGATTCTGCTCCTGGAACAGTTTCACAAATCAGGGAAGTAACATATGAATTAATGAATCACGTAAAGGCAAATGGAATTACCTGCTTTGTTATTGGCCATATAACAAAAGAAGGATCAATTGCTGGGCCTAAGATATTAGAACATATGGTTGATACCGTAATTTATTTTGAAGGAGATCAATTCGGGCAATACAGAATACTAAGAGCAATGAAAAATCGTTTTGGAAATACCAATGAGGTTGGAATTTTTGAAATGAAAGAACACGGACTTCAAGAAGTGGCCAACCCTTCTCAATTCTTTTTAGATGATCAGCTTGATGGAGCTTATGGAAGAACCTTAACTTGTATTGTTGAAGGCTCACGTTCACTCTTTGTTGAAATTCAAGCACTAGTTGTTGAAAATAAATTTGGAAATGGTAGGCGAACAACACAGGGACTTGATAATAATAGATTAGCAATGATGGTTGCTGTTGTTGAAAAATACTTTGGATTACCTTTGGGGTTTAATGATATATATCTGAATGTAGTCGGAGGAATAAAATTACAAAGCAGAGAATCTGATTTATCAATAATTGCTTCCTTACTAAGTTCTTACCGAATGAAGCCAATCGACTGTAGTACTGTTTTTGTAGGGGAAGTGGGGTTAACAGGCGAAGTTCGATCAGTTCCCATGATGGAAATGCGTGTAAAAGAAATGGCACAACTGAACTACAAGAGAGTTATTACATCTGAAAAAACCGCCAAGGAATTAAAAGAGAAATTTAATATCGAAATAATAGGGATAAGACAGGCCAAAGAACTTGAAAAAATTCTCTAATTTATTTCGGCGATCAAAACTTTTGATAAATTATTTTTCAAGATCATCTTTTTTAACTCAAGCAGTTTAGCCATACTCAAGCTTATTTAGCTGCCAGGCATTTGCTTCATAATCTATGCTTGGTGTAAGAATTGTAAAGCTTTTTCCTTTTTGGAAAAAAGATAAGTCATTTTCATATTTATGAACAAAAAAAATAAAAAGGTACTTTATTCCGATAATAATATCGGAGTGAATGACAAAAACATAATTTAAGTTGCGATGCAAAGTATTTACTTCGACAAGATCGACTATTAAGATAAAGTCATATGGAAAAATATTTAGAAATTTCAAATAAAGATATAACAATAGAGTTGAATAAAGACTTAACAAAATACTCAACTATGAAATTGAGAGCTTTTGGTGATCTTCTAACTGTTAGAAGTGTAGAGGCTTTAAAAGAAATACTCAAAATTCTTGCTCATAAAAATAAAAAATATCATATATTAGGATGGGGAGCGAACGTATTACTAAATGAGTACTCAGACATACCATATATTCAGTTAGATCTAAATTATGACAAAACACAATTAGACCAACCACGAGAAGAGTACAATCTCCCGGCCTCTGTTAGTTTAGCTACACTTACTTCACACGCAAATAAATTTGGACTTAAAGGTTGGGAGGTTTTTACTGGAATTCCTGCGAGTTTAGGCGGTGCCATTTTTATGAATGCTGGAACAAACCTAGGTGAAATTGGAAAAGTGATAAAGGAAGTTAGAATTATAACTAAAGCGGGCCAAGAGAAACTGATCAACATTGACAAGAATTCTTTTAGTTATAGAAAAAATAATTTTATACAAGAGGGTGATATTGTCGTTGAAGCCAGACTAATTCACTTTGGTATTGATGGCGCTATTTCACAAAAGATCCGTGATTATCTAGAGATGAGAAATCGTACGCAACCACTCAAGGAATCAACCTGTGGATGTGTCTTTAAAAATCATGAAACTTGCCTGGCCGGTAAATCTATAGATATAATGGGGCTGAAGGGATTCACTTACAAAAATTTGCAGGTGAGTTTGAAGCATGCCAACTTTATGGAGAATAAGGGTGACAGTTCGTATGAAGATGTAATCCAAATGATTACCATCTTAAAAGCAGAGTTAAAACTGCAGTACGGAGTTGCATTTGAAACAGAAGTTGAGTTTTAGGATGTCAGGATGACAATGTATAAAAGTAGTCTAGTCTTATTAATTTGTTTGAGCACTGTTCGTGCAAATGAATTATCATATCGTTCATTTTTAGGTAAATGTCCTACACGACCTGCCGGTACCATGGCACTTCAGGTTGTAAAAACGTTTGAACAATCGCAGTCTCTTCGCGATGTTAAGCAAAAAATTCTTGATGAAAAATGGTCTGAAAAATATTTTGTATCAGACTATAAAATTCAATATGATACTTATTCCAAAACTCTTAATTTAAATTTTAATTGTCCCGAACCTTTAATGAAAGTTCAATTATATAAAACAGGTGCTAGTGAATCTTATGAGGCCATTCTAGTAGATAATGGCCAATTGTATGATCCAACTTATGAAGTCCTTTTACGTTCCGAAAAAAAATTAATAGGACCACTTCCATACCTAGCTCTACCTGTTGGTGATATGGAAGAAAAAGTGCAAAAAGATTTAACTGGCCTTGTAAAAGAGATGAGACCAGAACTTAGAAAGAAACTTTCAGAAGTTATTTTGAACGACAGTAAAGAGTTAACCATCATTTTATCAATTGGCGGTCATCCTTCCAGTGTCTTTTTGGGACCTAATGAGTGGCCAGAAAAAATGGTAAAACTGGATAAGATTGTAAACTACATGGAATTAAAAGAAAAAATTCCAAGTATTATAAATCTTACAAACACTAAAAAAGTTGTTGTCAAGTTTAAGGACAAATTCTAAAATTTTAAAGACAGAATGATTCTGTCCAGATCGTATTAAGAGAAAGGATTCTCACTATGAACGAAAAAAACATTATTGTAGGCCTAGATGTAGGAACCACAAAAGTCTGCACAATCGTTGGACTTCAACACCCAAATCAAGAATTAGAAATTATCGGAATTGGAACTCACCCCTCTTATGGACTAAAAAAAGGTTCAGTAGTTAATATTGATAAAACGGTACGCTCAATTCAATCTTCTCTAGAAGAAGCGCGTTTAATGGCGGGAGTAAACATAACTCACGCTACAATTGGAATAGCCGGAAGTCATATCTATAGTTTTAACAGTTCAGGTGTTGTTGCAATAAAAGGCAAAGAAATCACAGCTGACGATGTTGAAAGAGTTTTAGAAGCAGCAAAGGCCGTTGTCATCCCGTCAGATCGAGAAATTCTGCACGTAATACCACAGGAATTTAGAGTAGATAATACAACTGGTATAAAAAATCCAGTTGGTATGTGTGGTGTAAGACTAGAAGCGCATGTACATATTGTTACAGGATCAATTCCACTTATTCAAAATCTAGTAAAATGTGTAGAGCAAACAGGTATTGAAGCTGATAATATTACACTTCAGCCTTTGGCCTCTTCGGAAGCAGTCTTATCACCAGAAGAAAAAGAATTAGGAGTTGTTCTAGTTGATATAGGTGGTGGGACAACAGATATTGCTGTTTGGAAAGAAGGCAGCCTTGTGCATTCAGAAATTATTCCAATTGGTGGAAACCATTTCACTAATGACCTAGCAGTTGCTTTGAAAATTCCTCACAATGAAGCAGAACGAATTAAAATAAATCATGGAAGTGTATTAGCTGAACAATTAAATCAGTCAGCGCATATAACAGTCCAAGGCCTGTCAGGAACAAAACCACGAGAAGTTCAAGTGAGCGTGGTGGCCGAAGTTTTAGGAGCTCGTGCTGAGGAATTATTTGATGTTATTAGAACTATTATTGATGAGAAAAAATTAATAGAAGATGTATCTGGCGGCTTCGTTCTAACAGGAGGCGGAGCACTCATAAAGGGAATGCCTGAGTTGGGAGAATATATATTGATGAGATCTTGTAAAATTGGTTATCCTATTCCTTTTGGCGGGATGACAAATATTATGCAAAATCCAAAATATTCAACAGTACTTGGCCTATTGATGGAAGCGGCAAAGAGAAAACCGTACACTCCATCACAGTCACAAGGTACAAATGCAAATCACAGAGTAAAATTGACAAAAGATAAAGATGTAAAAGAATCTAATAGAGATTTGGTTCACAAGTTAAGTGAGTCTCTGCGCTCAGTATTTAAAGAAATTTTTTAAAAAAGTGTTTAGGAGGAACCATGTTTGAAATGACTAATCAAGAAAATTTAAGAGTAAACGGTGCAAGAATAAAAGTAATCGGAGTAGGTGGCGGTGGATGTAATGCTGTAAATACTATGATCCGCGCAGGGCTTTCTGGTGTGGAATATATTGTCGCAAATACAGATGCACAAGCTTTGAGCGTTTCTTTAGCGCCAACAAAAATACAATTAGGTGGAACAGTAACTAAAGGTCTGGGCGCAGGCGCCAATCCAGAAATTGGAAAAAAAGCTGCACTTGAGGACTATGAAACAATTTCAGCTATCTTAAAAGATTCAGATATGGTTTTCATAACTGCCGGAATGGGTGGAGGAACAGGAACTGGTGCAGCTCCTGTTATTGCAAAGCTAGCAAGAGAACTTGGAGCATTAACTGTTGGAGTAGTAACAAAACCGTTTATTTTTGAAGGCAAAAAAAGATTCAAACAAGCCGAAGAAGGAATTAGAAATTTAGAAGAATCTGTAGATTCATTAATTACGATCCCAAATCAAAGATTATTATATTTAGCTGGTGAAAATTTATCATTAATAGACACATTCAAAAAGGCCGATGAAGTCCTATTAAATGCGGTTAGAGGTATTTCCGATTTAATCAATAATACTGGCCATATTAATGCTGACTTTGCTGACGTTGCAACTGTCATGGCCAATAAAGGTTTAGCATTAATGGGTACTGGTTCAGCATCAGGTGAAGGCCGTGCAATTAAAGCAGCTACTGAAGCAATTAGTTCACCTTTACTGGAAGATATTTCAATTAACGGTGCAACGGGAATTATAATTAATATTACAGGTAGTGATACGCTTAGCATGCATGAAACAAATGAAGCCGTAACATTGATTATGGAAGCAGCAGATGAAGATGCAGAAATAATTTTTGGAACTGTTATTGATAATAATCTAGGAGATGAAGTAAAAGTAACAGTCATTGCAACTGGTTTAGGTGATCAGCGATTGAGAGTACAAACTCAAACGTCAACTAATACATCTGTAACAACAACAAATACAGTTGTGACAGAACAAAGAATAAGTGTTGAAAGCAAGGATGAAATTGTAACTCCAGTCGTTGCTGTACATGCAGCTCCACCTGTTCTAACTCAAGTGGAAGAACGTTCAGACTTTGATCGTTTTATGAATGATAAAAATTCATTTCAGGCAAAACAGAATGAAGAGGAGACAGAAACAATAGTCACAGCACCTGAGAACAAAAATCCTTCACGCTTGATTCAATCTATTAGAGACGCTGCTACTCGATATGATGGAACAGGTAGAGCAAATGAAAGATCAGAAACAAATGAAGCGTTTAAAGAATCTATTCCAACAAACACAAGAGCGAAATCAATTGCCGAAAAATTGGGATTTATCAATTTTGATGAGGATGAATTTGATACCCCTTCATATTTAAGAAAAGAAGAGAAATCAGAACACAGATCAGCTATAAGAGAAAATAAAATTTTAGATATATAGGGATTTGTTTAGGGGCCTAAAGGACATAATCCGATAGGCCTTTTATGAAAAAATATTCATCGTCAATTCGTACATGCAATTGAATGTGAGACTCAATTAAATCTTCTTCTACATTGATTTTATAATGTGTGAGTATAAAACTAGGGATGTTTTTATTATTCCACGCCTTTCTCTTAAAATCATAGATAAATAACCCATTCTCTGGAGTTTGAGCTGAAGTTTTGAGATCTGTTACTTGTTTCCATTTATTATTAATATATGTTTTAAAATGATCTTTGCAAAAAGTCATACCCTCATGTTCGATTAAGCAATTTTCACAAAAAACGTCTTCACAAATTAAACATCCACCAACCGTTGGCTGATCTTGGTGGTTGTGACAAGAGTATTTTTCAACAATTGTAGAGGGTACAGAAGATTGCATTGGATTAGTTGAAGGCCTTAAGTCAGATTTTTGATTGAGTAATTTTAAAACAATAAAAGTTAAAATCCCTATCAATAATAAAATAATGAAGAGTAAAAATAAAACAAGGGTGAATAAATTGTTTTGTAAAAAAGTGTTCATAATAAATGAATATAAGTCATAGGTTTATAGCCTATAATATTAGCAAAATATCTACGAATGGCCACACGAAGTTCTTCCTTGCTTTTTTCAGGGTCTTTAAAACTAAAAGATGAAAGTTGAGAAGATATAAATTTTACAAAAAGAGAATCTTGTTCAAGGACAAAATTAGGCAAACCAACAAACTGATGCTGATGAGTTTCGACTTTGTTCTTAAAAGAATTAACCTTTAAAGAAATAAAAACAATTCCATTGCAAGCAAGCTTACGCCTTTCGCTAATTTTATCTTTTTCTAAAATAATATGTTTACCATGAAGAATAAGCGGATCTTTTTTATCCCCCTGAGTAATCTTTAATTCTAGTTTTTTATTGATATGAATTTCATCAAAGTTTTGCAAAAAATGTGAAATTGCTTGTGGAAAACTCGAATTAATATATTCACAATGAGCTCTAAGGAAGAGTGTTTCACCATGTATTGGAATTATATCCGTAGGGAGAAAATTTTGATAAAGAACAGACAAGTCTTTTTTGCCAGGATGACCTGAAACGTGAACTAGCTTATCGGAGGCCGTAATAACCTTACAGCCAACCTCAGATAAACGATTTGTAAGTTGAGTAATTTTTTTTTCATTACCAGGAATAGCTTTAGAGCTTAAAATAAATGTATCTGTACTTCTTGGTTTGAAAGTACTGTCTTCACCCATTGCAACTCGTCGAAATGTTCCCATAAAATCGCCCTGACAACCAGAGAGTAGTACAACTACATTTTTATCAGTGTTTTTAACAGCTGCGGGCTCACGAATAACTTTATCAAGATTGGAAATCAGACCTTCATCCTGAGCTGATTTCAGATAACTAAGCATAGAGCGGCCATGAGGAACAACCTTAAATTCATATCTTTCTGCTAGATCTAGAAAAGTCATTAAACGGTGAATATTAGACGAAAAACAAGTGATAAAAATTCTATTTTCAGCATTTTTGAAAATATCTTCGAAGACAGGAATTAAATCTTCTTCTGAGGGGGTTTCAAGTTGTGAACTTAGAATATTTGTACTATCAGCGAGCAGTACTCGTTTTGAAAGGTCTTTAGTTAGTAATGTGAGTTTGCCAAAATCAAATGGTTTTTCATATCTGGTTTTAAAATCTATTTTAAAGTCACTAGTAAAAAAAATCCCTAATTTTTTGTCGTTGTCTCGAATAAGTAGACCAAAAGTTTCAGGGATAGAATGATTGACATGTATAGGATCAATTGAAAATTCGTTAAAAATAAGAGTATCTGAATCTTTGTAAACAGTAATTGGGTAAGAAATATTATTATAATCTAATTTCTTTCTTATAAGTGCTGCGCTGAAAGAGGGAGAAAAAATTTTTATATCGGGGAACTTTTTAATAACGTGAAATACGGCACCTATATGATCTTCATGGCCATGCGTAATAACTAAATGAGTAGGAATAGGGATTTCAGATAAGTCAGGAACTAGATAATCGATGTCAAAAAAATCTTCAAAAGGAAACAAGATGCCAGCATCAATTAAGACGACATCAGAACCTGAAATGACAAGCGTCATATTAGATCCAATTTGGCCCACACCGCCTACAGGTTTAATTTTAAACAAAGAGTTATTAGTCAAACAATCCTCGATTGGTATTTTAATAATAAAATGATAAATTAAAGTCTACATAAATGAAAGCACTAAGGGATTAACGTGAAGAGATTCATTTTTTTTATCATAATAATAAATATTGTAATATTTCCTGTTTTGGCAAATGAAAAAATAATTATTGCTATTTCTGCAACACCGAATAATTTAAATCCATTTTTTTCTACAGATGCTAATTCTCAAAATATTAACAGACTTATTCATAGATCTCTTATTGACTTTAATTCTCATATGCAATTTGAATGTCGTGCTTGTGAAACATTTTCTAGTCGGATGCAAGGTTTAAAACAAATAATTAAATTTCGTCTAAGAGGAGACTTAGAATTCAGCGATGGAACAAAAGTTGAAGCAGATGATGTGAAAAAATCTTGGGAATATTATGCCAAAAATGAAAAAATAAAATCAACATTTATGGGTGCATTTGCAGCAATTGAGAATATCAACGTTCTAGATAAAAATAACCTAGAAATAATTTACAAAAATTTTTCATTAGAAAATTTATCAAACCTCGCTCTTTTAAAAATAATAAAAATTAAAAACATAGAAAAAGAACTCATTGAGCTAAATGATATAATTGGTTGTGGTGATTATACTTTACTTAATCAAGAAACACTCGAAGTTGCTATAAAGCCTAAAAATAACAAACGACCTGTTTTGGTTTTTAAAGTTGTAAAAGATGAAACAACATTGGCCTTAAAGTTAATTAATAAAGAAGTTGATCTGGCCGTTGCCAACATATCACCGCGAAAAGTTGCATGGTTAAAAAATCAAAACAATGTCATAAAGACATGGGAGTTACCCAGCGGAAACTATATTTTTATGGGGCTCAATCATAAAAAAGATATTTTTAAAGACCTTAGAGTTCGTCGAGCTTTAACACTCTTAATTCCTAGGAAAGAGATCTTAGAATACAAGCTGAAAAATACTGCAGTTTTGGCAAACGGAATGTTTTCACCAGCTTTTTCTGAAATGAACAACGACCAATCCATAGATGAATATAATCCAAAATTGGCAGAGGAACTTTTGTTAGAAGCGGGGTTTGGTAAATTTGGTAAAAAACTAGAACTAGATTGGAAGGTAAGTAATAATAAGGCCAGTATTGAAGTAGCGGAAGTGATTCAACATTCATTTGAGAAATTAGGAATAAATGTAAATTTATCGATTCAAGAATGGGGTACTTATATGAGTTCTTACAAAAGTGGAAAATTTGATGTCGTCATAGGGCAGTGGATAGGATTTACTGGACCTGATATGTTGTTTTTTGCATACCATTCTTCAAGTATACCTCCAAAGGGTGGAAATAGAATCAGTTACAACAACAAGGAAGTTGATAAGTATTTAGAGCAAGCAACTGTTGAAACGGATGCAAGTAAAAGAACAGATTTATATAAGAAAGCGAACAAAATAATTAATTCAGATTATGCAGTTATCAATCTATGGCATCCAAATATTGTTTGGATCGGATCACCTTGTTTGAAAAATATTGAATTAGTTCCAACTGGTAGTTTTGATTCGCTACCGAAGGTAGATAAATATTGTGACAAATAAAAAATTTAATTTTGTATTGGTTCAATACAATCCACAAACCATTAAATTGGCAGCAGAAATTAATGCATTTGCGCTAGAGGATTTCCAATGTGATGGGGTTGAAGAATTTTCACTAGAAGAGGCCAGAGTTGATGAAATTCTGGGAGAACGAGCTTATTCAGGAGGAGATATTCCAGAATCGTTGCTCGATGAAGTTGCCAGGGCCACAGAAACTCAAGAGGAAATAACTTATAAATATTTCTTTTATCAAAATGCTTATGAAGAAAACAGTAGCGAATTTGTGTATTTTTTAAAAGAAAATTTCAGCGAATTACCAATTCATACAGATCAAAAAGATATTGAAGACTGGAATGCCGAGTGGAAAAAGTTCTATACGCCCATTATTGTATCTGAAAAACTTGAGATAATTCCTGAATGGTTGAGAAGTACAAGAGAAGATAGTCCAGCCGAAAAAATTTTTATATACCCCGGAATGGGATTTGGTACAGGAACTCATGAAACTACTTATTTATGTTTAAAATTATTTGATGAAAATTCAAATCAATTCCAAAATTCTATGCGTTGTTTAGATTTTGGATGTGGGTCAGGTATTCTCGGAATTGCCGCCTTAAAAATTAAAAAAATGGCGACTGTCTTTTGTGACATAGACAAAGATGCCCTTGATAACTGTGTTCAAAATTTAACACTTAACCTGGAAGGTGAGAATCTTACAGGAACAAGCTTAGTGATTCGCGATCGATACAAAATAGAAAAATTCGAATTAGTTTTTGCAAATATCTTATTGCATGTACTGATCTTAGAAAAATCACTAATCCTAAACTCCCTTGCGAAAAATGGTTATCTCATTATTTCTGGTTTACTTAACCATCAAGTAGAAAAAATTAAAGAAGAATATCAAGAGATCGAATTTGTTAAGACAGTAACAAAGGGGGACTGGAGCGCAATTTTATTTAAAGGAAGGCCATGAGGGCGGTTTATAGTAAAATTGAAAAAAATATAGAAATAGGACAACAAATCATCATAACAGGTGAGAGTGTACGACATTTGCAAGTTGTGCGAGCAAAAATTAATGAAGACATATTAGTTCTAAATGGAAATGGTCTTAGAATATATTCAAAGATAGTTAGTATTTTAAAGAAAGAAATAATTTTAGAAATTCAAAAAACTGAAAACCTGATGCCACTTCATCAGATAAACCTAGCTATTGCGACACCAAAAAAAGATGCATTTGAAGATATTTTAAAAAATTCTGTTGAGTTAGGGATTAATAAGATATTTCCATTGTTCTCACAATTCTCTCAATATGAATACGTTCATAATGAAAGAATAGATCGTTTGCTAGAGAGTGCCTTGATACAATCGAATAATGTATATATGCCATTAATTGCCAATCAAATAAAATTGGAAGAATTCTTAAAAGAACAACAGGACCAGTTAGTATATTTTTCATCTCTGCCCGTGAGTTCAAATTATAAAATCACAAGAAATCAATCAATGACAATTCTCATTGGACCAGAAGCAGGTTTTTCAAAAGAAGAGGAAGAAATCCTATTTAGTATGCAAAATAGTAAAATAATTCATCTCTCTACACCAATATTGAGGGCGCCAACTGCAGTTTCAACCGCTGTTGGATATCTCCTTGGTCATTTAAGTTAGATATATTTTATATTGATGCTTTAAGACGTTTGTGAGATTCTATAAAAAAGAGGTATTTCATGAATCAAGATCAACAAACATTTTCTAATAAACCAATTAGTTTAACATTCGATGATTTTGACATTAGTGCAGAAAGCTTTAAACCGATCAATAAAGGTTTAGGATTTCATCACGATACTAAGAAAACAAACTTTAGGCCTGTCACAACAATTAAAGTTGAAAAAATTAAGTCTCTTGGCCCTTTAAATAATCTTTCATCTGACTTAGAAAGCAGAATTAAAAAACAGACACCTTCAGGTTTGGAAGCTTTCTATGGCTCAACTAGTATAATAAATAATCCAGTTACTATATCTGAATTAGCAATTGCTGATAAGCAATCAAACGACCAGGTTATCAATGCATCTGCAATAAGTCAGTTTACTGGATGGATTATTGATTTGGCCGTCATTCTAAGCTTGGTAGCAGTCACATCAATTAGTTTAGTCTTAGCATCTGGTATGAATTTCCAGGTGTTGTTAAAACTTATTTCTAAAACAGAAATAATAATATTTACCACCACCGTTTTTTCACTTTACTATATTTTGTATTTTACAATTGTAGAATTATCTAATTCACCTGGAAAAATAATTTTAGGAATTCGTCTTATTCATACAGACGGAAACACCATTACAATAAAAAATACTTTTTTCAGAGCAGTGGTTTCACTTCTTTCAATTATTCTATTGTGTTTACCAATGATTATTGATTTTCAAGGCCGTCTTTCGGATACAAAAGTTGTTAAATAATGGAAGAATTAAGTAAAGACACAAAAGATTTTCTTGAAAAATATAAAGGAAAAAAAATCGTCTTTACCAATGGTTGTTTCGATTTACTTCACTTAGGACATATAGAATACCTAAACGAGGCCAGAGGTTTAGGAGATGCTTTAGTGATTGGATTAAACTCTGACAAAAGTGTAAAGAAATTAAAGGGTGATGATCGACCTATTAATAATGAACATGATAGAAAAGAAATGTTACAAAATTTGCGTTCAGTTGATTGTGTCCAAATCTTTAATAATGAAACGCCTTTAGAAATAATTAAATTAATCTCACCTAAGGTTTTAGTTAAAGGCGGAGATTGGAAAATTGAACAAATTATAGGCCATGAATTTGTTCTATCTCATGGAGGCATTGTTAAAAGTTTATCTTTTAAAGATGGTTATTCTACTAGTAGTCTTATAAAAAATGTCCAAGGTAAAAACTGAATCTTTTTATCAAGAACTTATATCCCTATAATCATACAAAATAAAAAATACCCGAGTTCATTTCTCCAATGAAAACTTTATATTTTTACTTCAAAACTATTAAGTATAGTTTTTTTAATCCGAAGAATTACTTGCAACTGATGGGACGGTTGCAAATCAACAAAGATTCAAACACGGTTGTGTGAATCTTAAATTTTAAGGAGGAAGGCTATGAATCTAGGAGATTAGTATGGGCTTAAGAATTAGTACAAACGTTCAGTCATTAAGAGCACAAAACGCATTATCTAAAGTAGAAAGTGCGAAGTCGAACACAATGGAGAAGTTAGCTTCTGGTTCGCGCATTAATAAGGCCGGAGACGACGCCGCAGGTTTAGCAATCTCGGAAAAGTTGAAAGCAAATATTCGTGGAACGCAACAAGCAACACGAAATGCAGGAGATGGTATTTCAATGATTCAAACGGCAGAGGGTGGATTAAATGAAGTTTCAAATATCTTAGTTAGACTAAGAGAACTTTCTGTTCAATCAGCTTCTGATACGATTGGAAATGAAGAAAGAAAATTTTCTGATTTAGAGTTTAAGCAATTAACAAATGAAGTAGAACGTATTGCAACATCTACACAGTTTAACGGAAAAAGTTTACTGAGTGGAGAAGGTGAGAAGCTTGATTTTCAAATTGGTATTATGAACGATGCAAAAAACGATCGTTTGTCTTATATGCCACAAGATTCAAGTGCACGTGCAAAAGATTTGGGAATTGAATCTCTTAGTGTTGGTACAAAGGTCGACGCACAAGATAATTTAGAAAAAATAGATGTCGCTATAAATGGAGTAAACGCTAATAGAGCTTCTCTTGGTGCTTTACAAAATAGATTGCAATCTACGATCTCTAATTTAGATGTTCGTACAGAAAACTTGTCTGCGGCAAATTCTCGAATAAGAGATGCTGATATTGCTTCTGAGTCTGCTGATATGGCAAAAGGTAATATTCTTTCTGCAGCTTCGGTCTCAGTTTTAGCACAAGCAAATTCTAATGGTGCATCAGCTCTAAAATTGATTGGATGATTTATACAATAAATTCAAAAAACGAAAGGCCTCATCCGAGGCCTTTCTTTTATTTTGATTTGGTATTACTATCTTCCATCCAAGAAGGAGTTTTAAATCCATGAGGAGTGGTTTCTACTCTTTTAAGATTTAATTTACTATCTGAAATATGTGTAGCTTTGTTAGTCCTACTAGGATTAATTTCTGCAGGTAATTCACGCAGTTCTTCCACAATACTTCTCAACGAATCATTTGTTGTATCAAGTTTTTTATCTTTTCTTTTAACACAAGTTATTTCCATATATTTTTTTACACCCACTTTTGCATTATCTTGCTTATAAAGTATTGGTGCTTTTACTGTTCCAAAAATACTCTTGTCGATAACGAGACCTTTTTGATTAGAATCATCATTGTTTAATTCATGTGAGATGACTGTTTTGAGTGCTTTTTCAAAACCTAAATAATTACAAAGCGAATCACCTTGAGTAACTCTGGTAGTTTCTGCAGTTCGGGAATAAGTATAATCTTCTGTCGTTGCAAAAAATGGTTGCCCAAATCCTGCATCAAGCAGTTCATCGTAAGTGAAAGTTTTTGTTTCAAGATTATTATTTTTAGCAATAGTGGCAATTGAACTTTTTACTTTTGATTGTTCATCTGCTTGTTTTTTTAATTGTTTTTCAGTGTAATAAGCAGAGACCCCAATTTGAGTACGACATTTAGTAATCTGTTCTGGAGGTGTTCTGCCGGCCTCTTCTAGTTGATCACACACATTGGGCTGAGATGCATTTGCGAGAGTCGTCAGGCCTGAAAAAATACATAAAAACAAAAATTTAAAATTCATAATAAACCTCTTAAATACATTCTATATGAAGTTGAGTTGATCACCAAAGTGGGAAAATTTGCTCATTTAACAAAAGTAAGTAGCTGCAATTATATAAAAAAATAAAAAAAAATAAAAGTAACCAACTGAAATGCTAAAGTATTTACCAGACTATTTCGATATGAGATTCGTCTGACAAATAAGGTCGGACATTAACAAAAGAGGGCGGGGGTGCTCTCTCATAAAGGAGAATTTCATGGGTTTAAGAATTGCAACAAACATCGCTTCACAAACAGTTCAAAAGAACTTAAAGAACGTTTCTAGTGAGGGTAACTCTGAACTAGAAAGATTATCATCAGGTAAGAGAATTACAAAGGCCGCTGATGATGCTGCTGGATTAGCTATCTCTACTAATTTAGAAGCACAAACAAAAGGTCTTAGACAGGCAACAAGAAACGCTAATGATGGTATTTCACTAGTGCAAACAGCAGAAGGTGGATTAAATGAAACATCAAATATATTAGTTCGATTAAGAGAGCTAACAATTCAAGCAGCATCAGATACTGTAGGAGATACCGAACGAGGTTTCTTGAATAAAGAATTTTCTGAATTAAGTAAAGAAGTTGATCGTATTTCAGAAGCAACAACTTTTAACGGATCACAATTATTAAATGGTAAAGGTAAAGGCTCAATGGATTTCCAAGTTGGTGCATTTGCCGGAGAACAAAATAGAATTACATTTGACTCTGGTGAAACGGATTCATCTGCATCTTCAATAGGAATTAAAGGTGCCAGTATTGATGAAAAAGGAAGTGCATTAGATGCAATCGCAGTTGTTGATGATGCTATCGGAAAAGTTTCTGGACAGCGAGCAAGCTTAGGATCAATACAATCAAGACTAGCATCGACAGTTAAAAACTTAGAAGTGCAAACAATTAACCAAGATAATGCACGATCAGTAATTCAAGATGTAGATGTTGCAGAATCATCAGCGAAACTTGCATCAAATACAGTTGTAAAAAATGCGGCGGTATCTACATTGGCTCAGGCTAACCAGTTACCAATGGCAGCACTTAGATTAATAGGATGATTCTTCGCCTTGAGAGCGAAGAACGACTCTGAATAGAGGCCTTCGCGCCTAGTACTAACAATCTCCAAGAGAATTAAAGTTCTCTTTAAGCTTAAACCCGACCCCTTCACTTCCCCAAATTCGGTGAAGGGGTTTTTTTAGTCAACTATTATCATACTTAAACCATTATATTTACAGAATATCTTAATTTTTTTGTCAACTACAAAAGCAAAGTACTTAAGTATTTTCCCGAGTGTAACGATAGGTTGTTTGACTGACAAAAGCAGTCAATAACAAAAAAGAGAATGGGGATTCTCTTCAAACACAGGAGTATTTATGGGTTTAAGAATTGCAACAAACATCGCGTCTCTCTCGGTTCAAAAGAACTTAAAGCAAGTATCAAGTGAAGGTAATGCCGAACTTGAAAGATTGTCTTCAGGAAAGAGAATTACAAAAGCTGCCGACGATGCTGCAGGCTTAGCGATCTCTACAAACTTAGAAGCACAAACAAAAGGTCTAAGACAAGCAACACGAAATGCTAACGACGGTATTTCTCTTGTTCAAACAGCTGAAGGTGGTTTAAATGAAACATCTAACATTCTAGTTCGTTTAAGAGAATTAACAATTCAAGCAGCGTCAGATACTGTTGGAGACAAGGAAAGAGGATTCTTGAACAAAGAATACCAAGAATTAAGTAAAGAAGTTGACAGGATTTCAGATTCAACAACTTTTAACGGCTCACAATTATTAAACGGAAAAGGCAAAGGCTCAATGGATTTTCAAGTTGGAGCGTTTGCTGGTGAACAAAATAAAATTACATTTGACTCTGGAGAAACAGATTCTTCTACAGCATCAATCGGAATTTCTGGATCGGGAATTGCACAAAAAGAGGATGCATTAGGAGCGATAGCTACAGTTGATGAAGCGATAGGAAAAGTATCAGGACAAAGAGCGAACCTTGGTTCAATACAATCAAGACTAGCATCGACAGTTAAAAACCTAGAAGTGCAAACAATCAATCAAGATAATGCACGATCAGTAATTCAAGATGTAGACGTAGCAGAAGCTTCAGCAAAACTTGCTTCAAATACAGTTGTAAAAAATGCAGCAGTATCTACTTTAGCTCAAGCTAATCAGTTACCAATGGCAGCACTTAGATTAATTCAATAATAGAAAATACTCAGCGGAGGTGAATTTCATCTCCGCTTTTTTGTGATCTCCTGTTTGTTAATCCCCCCCCTCTCTACGAGAGTGGAGAGGGTTTTAAGGATTTCAAGGAAATAATGATGAAAGAGCAAAAAAAAGGTAAAGATTTTGATAAAAGAATTATTGAGTGTATTCAAAAAAATTATTCTTTCTACGCTTGGCAATCATTAAACGGAGTGATCGAAAAAGTTGAAATGAAGGGTAAGGCCTTTAGAGCTGAGTATGGTGAGATTGAACTAGAGGTACGAGAAGGAAGTAGCAATCAAATTAAAAATATTGTAAGTGGAAGTCGAAAGCTTTCTATATATGTACAAGAAATTGCGATGTCCTTTCAGGCTCCATTGAAAAGTGTTTTAGAGAATGGGAAAGTTAAAATACATCTACCTGAAGACTATATAATTCATGAACGAAGAAAACATGAACGATTGAAATTGTTAAAAAAATGCTTTGTTAAGTTTGAAATTAAGTCTCAAGTATATAAAAAAGCTGTCTATGATGTGAGTAACGGGGGATTTGCAATCATATTGCCTCGAACAGAAAGGTTGATTTTCCCAAAAGACTTAGCAATGATTTCAGTCGAATTAGAATTGGAAGGCATAAAAGAAAAGATAAAAAGCAAAGTTATTTGTACAAGTGCTTTTTCATTTGATAGATTTAAATATAAAGACTTACCTTATGGTGGATATAAAATGGCATTTTGTTTTAAAGAATTAGAAATGTCGAAAAAACTGATATTACAAGAATTTATATTATCAGAATTAATTTTTCAAAGTGATTGTAAGAAGGCAAATTAGTAACCAGTAGAATAATGAAGTATTCCATAATATCTGACATTCATGTTAAAAATGCTGGAGATTCTGCAGAGAAACTTCTTTTAACTTTTTTACAAAGCCAAGATGTACAAAGCTCCGATGCCATAATCCTACTTGGTGATATTTTTGACTTAATGATAGGACCTCATTCTCAATACTACTCGCGTTTTCATGCTTATTTTAATCAATTAAAAATACTTTTGGAAAAAAAAATTACAGTTTACTATGTAGAAGGTAATCATGATTTTCATCTAAAGATATTATATGAGAATTTTTTTAAAATAAACAAACACTTAAGTCCTCATTTTTTCAAACTGAGTAATGGATTTACATTAACGGACAACCAAAAAAAAATCTATTTTACACACGGTGACGATCTTGAGCTACACAATCCAGGGCAGAAAATATTTAAGTCAATTGTCACAAGTAAGCCACTTGGTTTTTTCGCAAATTATTTATTACCTTATTTTGTAATAACTTCAATAGGTGAGTCGTCTTCAAAAATTTCAAGAAATAGAAATGAAATACGTTATTCAAAGGACCTGGATGTAACAGAAATCAAGCAAAACTTTAGAATGTCTGCAGAACAATTTATTAAAAAGAATCCCTATGATATAATCGTTATGGGACACAGTCACGTGCAAGACAATTACACCTCAGAAAATAATTTTCAATACATTAATAATGGATATGCTCAAAATTCTAAAACTTATATCTCTATAGAAGATGGAAATATAAGTTTTAAACAATTGGAGACATAGATTTTAATAAATCAGCTCTAGCATCTACTGAAATTACCTCAACCAACGAAATAGTACGTGGATGTGAATCTATTAGTGTAGTAGATTTTGATACATTTATAATTTGAGCTGCACATGATGCAATTTGAGGTAAATGTGTGATGGCCAAGACTTGAGACGAAAGCGAAACGTCTTTTAGTGATCTACCAATACATAATGCAGTTTCTCCACCTATTCCACTATCGATTTCATCAAAAAGAAAAACAGAAATCGTATCACTTGAAGATAAAATTTGACGTACAGAAAGAAGGATTCTTGAAAGTTCTCCTCCAGAAGCTATATCTTTAATTTTGAAAAAACCTTCACCGGGATTTGTTTCAGATATAAATTCAACACGAGAAAGGCCTTGGAAATTTAAGGTTTCAGTTTTAATCACAGAAATTCTAATTGATGCCCCATTCATTTTTAAGTCACGAATTTTATTTGTTAGTTCAATAGATAGAGTAGCTGCAGAGTTCACTCTTTTTGTATGAATAATTTCAGCAAACTTAAGACATTCTGATTCCAGAGTTAGAATTTTCTGCATAATAAGTTCTAAACGTTGATCTATGTTAATAAAAGAATCGAGTTCTTTTTTAAATTCGGTATAGGTCTCAAGCATTGTTTCAGTCGATCCACCAAATTTTCTTTTTAGTCGTTGGTATAAGTCGAGTCGATCGATAACAAAATCTAGTCCTTCAGACTCAGTATCAGAATCGTGTGTTTTTGAAAGATCGAATGAAACATCTTCGAGAATTGATTTGGCATCATACAGTTTAGAAATAGTATCTTCAGATAAGATGCCAGGTAGTTTTTCAGCTCTAAATAAACACGTTTTAAGAAGACTCAAAATATTAACTTCGTCATCTGATATAAGTGAAGAAAGGGTGCTTATAAGTGATTGGCGTTTTTCAAAATTTAATAAAAAATCTTTTTTTGAAGTTAAATTAATTTCATCTTCTAGACTAGGAGAGAGCTTGTCCAGTTCTTCTATTTGAAAACGAATATAATCTTCTCTTTGTGAGCGAGTTGTTCTTTCATGAAGGAGTTCTTTTTGCTGATGTTTTAAGTTGGCGAGAGTAGAATACATCTGATTATAATTAATCAAATCACTTTGGAGACCTGCAAAAGAATCAACTAAAACTAATTGATAATCCTCACTTAAAAGTTTTTGGTTTTCAAATTGTCCAACAAGATCAATAAATCTTTTAGAAAACTGTGTAAGCAATGTTCCAGAGCATGCTTGAAAATTTAAAAATGATTTTGTACTTTCGTTAGAATAAATAATACGTTTAACTAATATATCGTTGCCTTCAAAGGGGTGACCGATTTCATTAAAATAATCTTTAATAGTGGAATCAGTTGAACAAAATGTAGCTTCAATAGTTGAAAATTCAGCATTTTTACGAATTAGCTTTTTATCTGCTCTAGAGCCGAAAATAATTTGTAAGGCATCCAGTATTAAGCTCTTTCCAGATCCAGTTTCTCCAACAATGGCATTAAATGTTGGGTCAAAATTTATAACTTGGTTTTCAAAGGTTGCAAAATTTTGCAGTCTCAAAGATTTTAAATAAAGCATATCTGGAATTTTCATTTAAGCTCCCTTGCGCCATGGGTAAATTTTTCTTTTAGAGTATTAAAATAAGTTCTATTTGCATTTTTAATTATTGGTACAATTCTACTCTTTGAACGTGTAATTATAATTTTATCATCTGCTGAAATGTTAAACGCCTCTTGCCCATCTAAAGTGAGACAAGCAGATTCAGTTCCTTTAACAGCACTGATACAAATATTTGAAGTATCAGGTACAACTAATGGCCGATGTGCCAAGCTATGTGCGCAAACAGGAGTAAGGACCATCGCTTTAACTGAAGAATGAATAATGGGTCCACCGGCCGCGAGGGAATAAGCAGTAGAGCCAATTGGTGAACTAATTATCAGTCCATCTCCAGAGAGATTGTAAATATGTTCATCATTTGTTTCAACAGAAAGTGTAAGCATGCGAGAAATTTGTCCATTATGAATTACGACGTCATTTAAAAAATAACTTTTAAATATTGTTTTACTTTTTCTTTGTACTTCAACTTTATGGAGTGACAACTTTGTTGTTTCAAAATCTCCTTGAAGCGTTGAGGCAAGACCATCAAAAAATTCATCTGAAGTAAACTCGGTAATAAAGCCAAGGTGTCCAAGGTTAACACCAAGTACGGGAGGGGCATGGCTTTTAAATTTTCTACAAACACCAATAAGAGTGCCATCTCCACCTAGTGTGATAACTAAGTCAGCTTGAGAATATAATCGGTCTTCAGTTATAAAGTTTATATTTTTGAAATTATTTTTTAAAATTGTTTGTAATTTAGTCTTTTCTTTAGCGAGAAAAAAAATATTAATTTTCCGTCTTAGAAGCCATGGAATTAAATTTAATAATATCTTATTAAAAGATTTAGCTAAACTAGGTTTTAAAACAATTGCAATATTTTTAAACTGAGACATTTATATCTCCTAGAGATAAAAAAATATCAAGAGCAGTATCAATATCTTCAAAGGGTTTTGAAAGTAATTGGCAACCATAGTTAGTTGCTTTTTCGATAACATGTGGTGAGCTATATGCAGTAATAATAATAAAAAGTTTTGCAATTTCTGCAACGGTGTAACGTTGTTTACTTTCTTCAATTACATCAAAACCAGAAATATCTTGCAACATAAGGTCGCAAATAATTCGATCAAAATTTTGATTTAGCAGAAGTTGAATCGCCTCTTTTCCCCGACTTTCAACAGTAACTTCTGCACCCTTATTTTCTAGGAGTTTTTTCAGTGACTTTTGTATTAGTGGTTCATCTTCAATTAACAATATTTTTTTCAAGCTCTACTCCTGTCGATAAAGGTAATTCTATCGAGAAAGTTGCGCCTGGCAAAGGAGAATTATTTTGAAAAGAAATGACGGAGCCTAATTTCTGGGCAAGATTTTGACAAATAGAAAGACCAAGGCCTGTTCCAGAGGTTTTAGTTGTAAAAAATGGATTAAATATTGTATTTATAATATCTTGCGGGACACCGTGCCCATCATCGATAATGTGAATCGAGACAATTGATTCAGACTTAACTAATTTAATAATAATTTTATTTTTTATCAAGCTAGAAGACGTACTTTTAATTGCTTGCGCTGCATTTATAATGAGATTAAAAATAATTTGATGAAGATAAGTTGGGTTGGTAGTAATAATTAAATCAGATTCCTTGGAAAATCCAATCGCTTCAATTTCTTTTTTAATTTCGCGAGTCTCGCTTTTGGTTAATGTGATAACTTCTTCTACTAGTTGGAAAAGCTTAACTGATTTAGATTCTTCAGGTTCACTGTAGAGATGAGAAAAGTTTTTAATAATTGTTTGTGATCTGGTTGCGTTTTGACAAATTTCTTCGAGAGTTGCATAGCTCTCTTCCGTAATTAAGTCACTTTTTAATAGTTTTGCAGTGAGGTTAATTCCAAAAAGAGGATTCGAAAGCTCGTGCTGAAGAGTGTTTAATAATTCACCTAGTAAGGCCACGCGTTGAGAATGAAAAATGTCTGCGGTAATTTGATTTTTTGTTAGTGTTGAAAGTTCTAAGGATAAAAGACTAGAATCATCCAGCGAAAATGTAGTTGTACTTGTACTTGATGCTGGAGATAAGCTAGAAGCATCATTGGTAAAAATAACACGCAAAGAATCACGAACTGAGATTTTTTCAGGAAAAATTTTTAAAGTTTTAATTAATAAATCAAGAGTATGATTATTTTTTTCTAAATTTAGAATTTTATTTAAAAGTGGTGGAAAAAGAGATGTAACGAGATAAAAATTATCTTGTTCTTCTTGGTTGGGTGCTAGAAATGAATTTCTTGAAATTAAGCAAATCACTGAATAATTCTTAAGATCAATTTCTTTGCCCAGAAAGTTACCAACTACATCCAAATCGTCTTTTAGTGTAAGCGATTGTGAAAAAATTTTATTTTTACTTTTTTTAATTAAATTAAAAAGTAGGTTAAAGCTTTGGATTGAAATTTTTTTAGTGTTACCTAGAGTAGCATAATCATGTACATAGTTTACACCGACTGGTTTACCCTTTTCATGAACAAGAATGTGGCAAGATTCAAAATGCTTAAAAGGCGATAGTTTTAAAAGTCTTTCGGGTAAATCTAAAATATTATTAGTTGTAGATAAAATATTTTTTAACTCAAGCGTAAGTAAGATTTTTTTTTGAAGATTTGGTTTTGTACTTTCTTTTAATTGAGAAAATATTTTTTTTTCATATTGTAATGATGGATATTTTAACGAGCGAGTCTCGTGAGAAAGTATAGACTGGCCTGTTGACCCAAATGCTAGGCCTCTTTTAATTTCTTTAATTCTGGCAAAATCTTGATTTTCCACTGAGTAAGGTTATCGATCAGCTCATATTCTAGCAAGTCACAAAGCATGATGTTGTCATTTTTTTCTTTAGCTGAAAGAAGTGCTTTCATAACTGAGAGTAAATGGATTTCAAGTTTTTGAATTTTTTCATCTTTGATTGGTCTATTGGGAATATGTGTTCGAATCACTTTATAAACTCTAGACATTAATTGAATATAGAGATCCATGAGTTCGGCAACCTCTGCAAAATGAGCGTTAGCTGCATTAATATCATCTGTTTGGAAATGTATAATCAAAACTTGAACCTGAGTAATGATATAATCTAAATATCCATATGCCGAATCAATTGATTCAAAAGCTAACTTGAGAGTTTCGTTCTGACCATCATCCTGATGTATAATACTCATTCGCATCCTACTTGTTAACCTCGTTACGAGGTGATGAAATTTTAAATTCTGTAATAGAATTTTCAATAAGTTCATAAAGAATTTTACTTAGATTACCACATTCTTCAAAAGCAAAGTAAGAATTTTCAGTCAACTTCACAATATTATCACCTTGTAGGTTTGCTTTTCTCACAATAAAATAATCAATAAATGGAGAAAGGTAGGGCGATGTTTTTTGAACCATGGCCTGAAGTTGATCAATTTCATCAATCTTTTTTGAAAAATCCTTAATCTTTGAAATACTAGGGGTTGCTGATGAAATTTCCTCTAAAATATAACGAGAATAGCGTTTTCCGAAATCCGACAGTTCAAATAAATGTTGTAATCCAGAAAGAGTAGAAAGCATTTCTTTATGTGCACTAGTAGAAAGTCGAGGAAAAGGAACTGCCTCCTCGATATCAGAAATAATGAATGACCACGTAACACGAAAAAAATTACGGAAGATTTCTGCGGTATCGAGATTGCCTTCAATTAAATTTTCTAAAATTAATTGTTGGTTTGAAAAAGATGCTTTGTAAAAATTAACCGCACTCAAGTGAAAGCTGGAAATATATTTTTTCACATCAGAAGAGCTTATCTCATTTTTTTCTAATAAAAGTTTAATAGAAGCACTGACTGCTTGATGAGATATGTCGTGATGACATTGAAAGTTTTGACAATTGTCCGTTGCAAAACAAGGAAAGCATTTTGTTCGAGGAGAAAGATTATATGCACGATCATGGTATGGCGTTGTTTCTTGAGGCCGCACACTTCCAAGAGAAATTGTAAGAGAGGTTGTATTAAAAAATGCGGCCAGATGACCAACCATCGAGTCATGACCGACGAATAGTTTTGAGTTTTTAACTTCTTCGGCCAGTTGTTCTATGGACGTTTTACCTGTTAAATTAGTTATTCTATGAGAATAATTTTTAAGCAATGGATTATCTAAGATTAACTGAGACTTAGAAAATTCGGACTTTGATCCAACTATCGAAATAGTGACCGAATCTAGTTCTTTAAGTGTTTTATAAATCACCTCGACCCATTTGTCGGCCTTCCAACTTTTTCGTTCTTGGGATGCAAAAGGGTGAATAACAATGTTTTTTTTCTTATTTGCTAATAAGACAGGTGTGGCTTTTTCTTTTTTTTCAATTGCCTTGATTCCAATTATATTTCTGAAAAGATCTACCAAAGAGTAGGGATTTAAATTTCCTCTCATAACAGTTGAAAAAAGCATTTGAGACCATTTGTCATTAATACACATTCTATTATTAAAATCAAAATGAGCACCGATCTTATGATGTGATGTGATCAGAGAAGATAAATAAGCAGATGATTTTGAAAAAGATAAGTTTACCAAGACATCTATTGACTCAGTTTTAAGTTGATGAAGAAAAGCTTCAAGATTTAAAAGCGTAGTAGAAAGTCCATTTAGCTCTGCGTTTTGGAATATAGATTTTGTATCAAGTAAATATGTTTTATCAACAAGTTTATTAAAAATAAAATCAAGTGGTTTTGCAAATTGAGATCTTGCAATTAATATTATTCGATAGTGAGGAAATTGAGTTTTCAAATCGCTAATCGCTTGAGCGGTTTGGATAAGATCTCCAAAACGAGTTGTTTGCAAGATCGCGATGGTAGAATGTGTAGTTTCAGCTTTGGGTGCTGATGAATTATTCATTTTCATGAGAGTCCTCAAGTTGAAGTATGTTTAAAAGTAAAATTTTTAAGTCTTCATCATTTAATAACTCATTTTTAGATATCTTATTTTCAATATTGCTTAGATTAAGTGTTAGGTCATCTGTTAAAAAAATCATAATGTTTCCTATAGAGAGATTTCCGGTTTTAAGTTCGTTGGAACAGGAACTCTTTCACTAATACTGTTATCTTCAAGTTGTTTTAGTAAAAAAAGAACCTTAAGAATGTTAGATTTTAATTCATGTAAAAGGATTTCTACTTCCTTAGTATTTTCCTCAACTGTTGTTCCTCTAATTAAGTCCAATTTGGCCTTGAAAAGTAAGCAAGGTATTTGTGTTAATTCATTCGATCCACAGAAGTTAAGTAGTCGACCTAAGCTATTAACAAAATCAAGAGAATTATCTTGTCTACTTTTTGACTGTAATAAAGATTTTAGAGTGGATAATAGTTCCCTCATTACATGTGTAACATTTATTCTTTCTTTGTCGGCCCAATTGCTTATTGATAATTTACTAAAGTTTAAAATATCTTTATAGGTATGTTCTATTTCTATGTTTTGAAATAATACACTCACTAATTGTCGATTCATAAGTCGAGCGATTTCAACTTGAGAAATAATTGTTCCGCTAATGGGGTAGTAATAAATACCCATTTTGTCGAACTTCGTTCCATATAATACGACATTATTTGAAAGTAATGGCCTTATTGTTTTAGCTGCCGTGAAAAAATAAAGAACAGTAGATACAATATCCATACCTGAAATAGATGTTGGAGCAGAATTAGTAAATGAACGAAGATGAGGTGCATCGGTTAAAATTAATGAGTCATGAGAGTATGGCCCTTGTTTTAAAAAAGGTGAAGTGCCAAGAGAAATTTCCAACACGGGCGTTCCTGTTAAGTTAGCAACGTGCTTAACTGCTGTATCTGGAGTTACGAGTAAGTCTAGGTTTAAAAGTACTGACGGTAGTGTTTTTAAATCAGACTCAATTACCACTATGTCATTGTCAAAGTTATCGTTAATAATTCGAGCACAATTCCTTTCATATTCATTGGGAGCAATTAAGAGAACAGGTATAAGATCAGTACTTTTTTTCATTAAAAAGACAAAGTCTTTTACAAGATCTGTGGGTAGATCTTTTAAAATGTTTGAAGTTTTAAGTTGTATGCCGACAATCTTAGCCGATTTACCATCACCTTCGAAAGAATGACGAATATTGCTAATTTGTGATCTTGCAATTTCATTATGCTCTGAAGATGAATTAATTTTGTTACCAACAAATGAATATGGTGTTGAAGCCATTTTGTGATAACAATCAATAAAATGAATCGGTGATAAAGAAATTGAAGGTAGAATATCGTTAAAAAGAAGACTCCAGTTATTATTAACGGTTGTTAGATGTTGACTGTCAAAGTGCACTCCTGTAATTGCTTTTGTAGTATTTTGTAAATATGAAGTTAAGTAAGTTCCAACTGAATCATTTGAGTAGTTAATGACTTCATCCCAGTTTTGTCCCTTAACCTCTGCCATAGTATTATATAAAGCTGAAAATGCATCTGCATCTGAAAAAAGCTTATTGGATTTTAAAGTTATAATTTCATGTCGATTTATTGAATATGTTTTTGCAATATTCGTAAGTGAGTTTGCGGCCTTGGCACTTTCTTTGTAAACAAGAAGAGAAATCTCAACATTACCCAGTGCCGAAATTGAATTAATTAAATGGGCCGTTGAATAGACATCGCCAAGCCTTCTCAGATTTATAATTAATATTTTTTTCATCTTAATTATCTCCATTCTGTTGGTTGTCTTTTTTAATACTAGAGGTCATGGATTTCATTGCGAGTAACAGAAAATCTAGTTCTTGAAGTTTTGCATTTTGTGTAAAAACTAGATCCGCGACATTCTCCAACGTCGCATCAGGTGAATAATTGGCCAGATATTCTTGAATTTCAGGCGAACTTATACTCTGTTGTAGTTTGGAAATAGTCCTTGGAGACTCATAGGAAAGAAATGATTTAAAAAATAATTGATTCAAGTTAAATGAAGCAGGATGGGCAATGACGGCAGGTTTTCTTAAAAGAAATTTAATAAGTTCTGGTTGGCAGTAATAATCTTGTGGCTCAGTTCCGGTATATGTTTTTACATTGTTAGATTTTATTAATTCCTCTTTCATGCAGTCTTGATAGATTTGATTATTGGGCTCAATTACAACAACACTAAAGTTATTTCCAAAAGTATCAGCTAAAATTTTAATGATCTCATTTACATGATAACCAAAACCTAAACCCAAAACCAAAACCTCGTTTTTTGTTTTCAAGGTTTCTATATGTCGTTCGACAAAATTAAAGGCTTCTTTGGAAGGATCATAACTTGAATGCAAATGTACACCGTTAACAACAGGTATTTTTTCTTTGTTACGGGCATTTTTAATTTCATAGTTACGAACTTGTAAAGTGTTCATATGGGCCTCATTTCTTGATTGATAAATTATAACCTTTAAATAGTTCTTTATTTTTAAAGATTGTTCCTAGCTCTTTAGTTGTTTCTTCTTTTTGTAGTGCGAGTATCTCTACTGTTTCATAGTCTATCGTAGACATTTTATCTGTCCAATGGGCCAGATCTTGAAACCATGCTTTAAGTATTGGTAGTGAATCAGGCGAAAGATCTGGAGCTGTAAGCAAGTCAATTTGTTTTTCAATTTTGTGCTGAATTTGAGACACTACATTAATAATTCGTTCTCTATTGTCGGTTTCGTTTGCAACACTGTCTAGATTCTCAGCTTGTGCATAGTTTTTAATTCGGATACTAGAATGAAGTGCAATTTCAAGTAGTGATAGATGTGCTTGTATATTTTCCATGATCGAATTAAACATTTAAACTCCTTAATAATTTTCTATAAATTTATTTTTGTTCATCTTTAGGAACTTCAGTTGCAGCAGAGGGGCGTAAACTTTTAATCGCCTCACTCCAACCTGCGTAAAGAGTATTTAGTACTCCTAAACATCCCTCAAGTGGTTCCTTGTCAATTTTAATATTTGCTTGAGAACTCGAAAAAAGAATATAGTCGTAGAGTGATGATAATTCCCGAGCAATATCACCTCCAACTTCAAAGTCGAGACTATTGTTGAGCTCGATAACTATATCTTGAAGTTTTCCAATATACTCACCTTTCGCTGCAATCTTTTTTTGTTCAATAGCTTCAATAGCTTTTTTACAATTTTTTATTGCTGCTTGGTAGAGCATTAATAAAACTTGTTCTTTACTAGCGGTACTCACTGATGTTTTTTTGTATGCTCCATAACCGTAACTCATATTTGCCTCCTAAACGTTAATTATCCTAATTCTTGAACAGTAGATGGAGCTCCGCCCATTCCTGCTAATCCAGCACCTTGTGATCTGATTTTTGACATGGTTCCTTCTAGTCTCGCAAACTTGTCCTTTAGGTGCTTTTCTTTTTCTTCTAGCGCCTTTTGTTTATCACTAATTCGTTTGTCTATTTGTTGAATGTTTGATTGAAATGTCTTTTTTCTACTTTGAAGAAGTCCATCGGGCATACGTAATGCAGAGTTAGACATATCATTAAGATTATCCATAAAGCCTTCCGTTTTACCGTGATCCTCAGTAAATGCTCCGGTTAGAATTTGTGAAACTAGGTTGTATTTTTTATCGAGAATTCCTTGGAATTTCTTTTGATCAAATTCAATTTGGCCATCTCTCGTAAACCCAAGACCTATGTCTGAAACTCTGTGCATTCCAAATTCAGTTTCAACATCTTTGAAAACAGCACCGTGAATTCGTCCTTGTAAAGATTGAAGTATGCTGTCGCCACCTAGAGTTCTGGTGGTATCAGTTTTTTCATCCATGGTATTTTGATCTTTAATAAATTTTAAGACAGCATTAAGCTTTGCAACTAGATCTCCTACTTTAGCGGAGATGGCTTCCACATCTTCTGAAATTTTAAGAGCAAATTCTTCGCCGGGTTTAGCTTTTTTTAAATCTATAGATACGCCAGGAATTATATCATTAGCTTTATTTTCTGGAACTTCAATTTCAAATCCATCGAGCTTAACCTTGGCATTATGTGCTTCTCTTTGAAACTCAAGTTGGAAATCATCTTCTCCATCAACAAAATAAAAATATGGGAAATCAGCAGCAGCTTCGGCCCCTGTTTGAGTAAGGCTTAGAACAAGTCGCCAAGGTTTTTCTGAACCACTTCCATCATTGACCACGTTTGCAGTAACACCGAGTGAGGAGTCTTTATTAATTAATTTTGCAATAGATGATAGTGAAGAGTTATTAGAATCAACATAAATATCTTTATTTTCACCGTTGGGAAGAGTGTATTGGATAAAGCCAACACCGACATAGCTATTATCTTTATCGGCAAATCCCGTCGACATAGCAGAGGATTTTTGTGCAAGTTCCATAACCTCTAGTTGATAAATTCCTGGAACCGCAACATTTTTATCAACTGTAGCTCCTATAATATCAAAATTAGTTTCTACTTTCATTTCTCGTAATGCTCGTGCATTGGCATTAACAGCTAAGTTACCGCGAACATCTTCCATCAGTTTAAGAAGGTTATCTACCAAACCTTTTTTATCTTCAATCTTTGATTTTTGTTTTTCCATATTCTGAACAGGGATCTGCTCCGCAGACATAATTTGTTTGACGATATCTTTCGGCAATCCTGTATTAATAGAACCAAATGAAATACCCAAAAATCCTCCTGATTCATTGGTACACTTTTAGAATATCACATCGTAGGACCGGATACCCCGGCAGGAATTTCTTACCGATTGGAAAGGTTAAAAATAGAAGAGTGAAATAAAATAGTATTAATTCCTTGAATAGCGAGTAGAGCGCCCGTAAAATAAAAAAGGCCAGATGGGGCTGGCCTTTTGAATCTAGTAGTAGAAACTCACGTATGGGATGAATCTCTTACATATATAATCGGTTATTATGGAAAATACTTTAGAAAATAATTCAGGAATAGGCCAACTTAAGTGGAAATTTTTTACTTATCGGGCAGTTAGCTACTTTTCTTTCCTATGTGTTCCTATTTTTGTTCAAAAGGGAATGCATCTTGGTATGGGATTTCAGGCCTTTTTCATGAGTCTTTATATCTTCTTTATAGTAGGTCAGTGGTTTTTACTTGGTAAAGAGATTGACCACCGTTTTAAAATATATTTCAGAGTAAATTCATCAATTGATAGAGTCGTCTATCGATTATTTTTAGGGATGATATTTTTTATAATCCTGTTTAATTTTATCAGCTTTTTAGAAAGTAGGTGGATTGCAAATTTATTTTGGGGGATCTGGATATCTCTAGGTCTATTTTACTCTTGGCCGACGAGAGGGAAAATAATACAAGAATCAGTTTCAAGTAATTTTGGTGAGTTTAAATTTCTTGATGGATTTGAAAAAACATTACTAACATTAATACTACTGATGTTTTTTGTCTCTTTGCCCGAGCTACCTCCTTTGGTAAATACCGAAATGTTAAAGCTATATTTTGATCCAATGGAGAAAATTGGAAATTCTTTTTTTAATTTTCTAATAGTGAATTATTACCCATTCAAAAACTTTCCAGGTTTAATTCGTATGGCCTGGAGTCTACATTTTTATATAATTGGAATGGGTTTCTTTCTTTTAGTTTTTTACGCCTTTTTAAGATTTTTTGTTTCGAGAAGACTGTCGTTATTGGGTGTTTTTGCGTTAATTTCCTCTTGGTCATTTAGTAAAATTCTAAATACTAATGTTGAACTAACTCTTATTACGACATATTCAGTTCTGTGGCTCTGGACGATCTTGTGGGTAACAAAAAGTTCTACTTATAGAGCAGGCCTATTTATGGGGCTAGTGAGTTATTGGGGATCACTTTTAAATCCAGACTTTGCACTATTGGTGATTTTTCAATTAGGTTTTCTGTATTTTATTTTTTTAAAAGATCGAACATTTTGGTTTAAGAGACAGTTATTTAAGTATAGTTTGTTTGGAACAATTTTAACTATAATTTATTTTTTTAATCATATTGAATCTCTTGATATAGCAGCAACTTTGAATCGTATAGAATGGCAAATTTTTAAAGAAGAACTGAACAAGAAAGCCTTCTATATTCTTTCGCTTATGGGGATAATTATACTTCTGATTAAAATGTCAAAAAGATACTTACAAACGTTCCAAATAGAAGCTGAGAATGTAAAAATATTTTTATTAACTCTAGTATTAGCAATATCTTTCTCTGTGTTGGGTGATGAATACCTATTAAAAGGATTTTCCATGATGTGGATTTTATCTTTTTTAAGTTTAATACCTATAGAGTTAGTCTTTCAGTCAATTAGTCGACTGAGATCTAATAGAAATATGATTTATTTAATATATATACTCATTTGCCTTCTCGATTCTCACTTTGAGGGAAGGGTGAAGGTTTTTATTAAGATTTTTAACAGTTAATTTTTAGATGTGTTAAGCTTTATAAATCGGGCCTTAAACAATGAGGTTTTGGCCTTCTGGAGTCACTATGTTTAGAACTGGTTTGACGAAAGGGATTTACGATAATTTTTTACGCTCTTTTCAATTAAACAGATCCGAATTAGACACAATTCCATTTATTTATGTAGACCCAGAAACAAGTAAAATGCGCTTGCTCACAAGCTTAATGTCGACCACTGAGGCAGGCTTTGAAATAGTGGCCCATTCAATGCTTTCCGAGGGAAATTTAGAGCTTTTATCAACCGAAAATACTTGAGTGACAATTTTTTGACAGATTGTTAATAAGTCTTAAACAATTGGTGTCAAAATGCATAAATATATTTTGGCAATAATTATTTTAGTTGAAAACAGCTTTAACTGACTGAGATCTCTGCAGAGATTTTTTAATTTTTTTAGTTGACGAAACAAGAATTAAAAACAAAATGTTGATAACTATGGCAATTTTGTTGATAAAATGCCGTAGTCAAGTAATTTATGAATGAAATTGTAAGAATCTTTTGTACCGAGCGGAGTTAAGCATTGGAAAGAATGAAGAAAGAGGTTGGCGAAATTTTAAAAATTGAACTAAATAAATTCTTTGGATCTCACGCAAGCTCCAAAATTGAAATTCAAAAAAAGTCAGATCGAACCTTGGTTACTGAAATAGATTTTCTAGTGAATAAAATCATTAAAGAAAAGATTAAGTTAAGTGAAGTTTATAAAAATTATACATTTTACAGTGAAGAAGAGCATGGCGAATTAGAATTTCCTTGTGTAATTCTAGACCCAATTGATGGAACTAATGAATTAATTTTAGGTAGACCTGAATGTGCAATTTCATTGGCAATTATGAGCAATCCTGAAGTCGCTTCGAGTGAGAATTATGCATGGATATATAATCCATTTACAGGTTTTTCGTTAAGTACTGATGATATTTTTTATTCACACTATAATTACAAAGATAGGCCTTTATTAGGATTGATATCAAGAAACGAATGGAGCAAAAAAAAAGAATATTTTTCAAAGCTTAAAAATATGCAGATCAAAATTGCTCCAAGAGGTAGTATCGCATTTAAATTAGGATTATTGGCCAGTGGAGGATGTGATTTTGTATTAAGTTTAGCACCCAAAAATATTTGGGATATAGCGGCCGGAACGATCTTGTTGCAACAAAGAGATATTTTCTTTTATTGCAATGGGGTCATCGTAACTCGCTTAGATCAAGTCAGGTATAGAGATACCTTGCTTTGGTGTCATAAGACTTTGGCGGCAGAAATATTGGAAGAGTTCACAATTGAAAATAAATAACTAATTTAATAGTCCAAAGTATAATAATTAAACCACCTCGTTTAAAAGAACTCCTATAGATTCTAAAATAGGGGGAAAAATGAATACATTAAATCTTTATAAATATTATAATCTCGACTCGCCAATATTGATAAATGGTGAAAGTGGTACAGGGAAATCATCTATTGCAAATGAGATTTATAGTCAGTCGTCAATTAATAGAACAAAATTTCTAACTATGCACTTGGCCAGTATTAAAGAAGAATTATTTGAAAGTGAGTTATTTGGCCATAGAAAAGGTGCATTTACAGGGGCAATAGAAAATAAAATAGGATATCTAGAGGCCATCGGTGACGGAACACTTTTTATGGACGAAATTGGAGAGCTGTCATTAGAGGCTCAAAAAAAATTACTATATATATTAGAAGAAAAAGTATTTGTCCCAGTAGGGGGAACAAGCACAAAAATATTTAAAGGACGATTAATATTCGCAACTAATAAAAATCTCGCAGAATTGGTAAAAATAGGCACTTTTAGAGAAGATTTATATTATAGACTTTTAATTTTTCAAATAACGATTCCTCCGCTGAGAGAAAATGTTTTTCAGTTAAGACAAAAAATTAATCACTTTTTTAATCTGTTTAAAAATAAATATCAAAAAAATTCATCAGAATTAACTATAGAGTTAGAAGAATTTCTTGAAGGATATAATTGGCCAGGAAATATAAGAGAATTAAAAAATTGTTTAGAGTCTATCGTGGCAATGTCAGAATCAGTTCAAATCGGGGTTGAGTGTTTACCTTTGTGGATAACGGAGAAAAATAATGAGGAAAATATAAAGAAAATGAATGGCAATTCATACTATAGTCAGGCAATGGATCAGTATGAAGAGTACTATCTCCGACAAATGTTATTGAAATATGGTGGTCGAGTAAATGAAACTGCAAGACAGATTCAAATTAGTAAAGTCAATCTCATCAATAAAGCAAAAAAATACCAGATTAATACACTGAAAATGCGAGTAAATGATTCTCTCAAAATGAATAAAATCGCAGCGTGAACTGACATTTACCCACAAATTACATAGGTAAAAATTACATACAGGCTAAAGTGCT
>JAVHRK010000098.1:0-14873 GCA_036171615.1 Bacteriovoracaceae bacterium | reverse complement strand
TAATGAAATTGCGGCCATAGTAAAAAGTGATATAGATTCAAGAATAAAAAGTGGAAAACTAGACGATAAAATGTCAGCTATTTTACAATTATCAACTTCAGATAGTTTAAATGAATTTATAAATGGTAACTCGAATCGTGCTGGTCTTGAAGGCCAAATTAGTGGAGCTAAAAGTTTAACAAAATCAAACTTAGAATCTTTTGGAAATACTTTTAGTGATCAAATCGAAATTAATCTTCAAAATTTGTTAGCTGAAAGTGCAGACGATAGCGATGCTAAGCAAACTCTGGGCTTAATGTGTGTGAGATTAGCAGGGCTCCCTCAAGCTCCAAAATTTAAAAGTTCGCAATCGAGTATATTTGGAGGGGCCAAAGAAATTTCGATTGATCAATACTGTAAGGGGCAAAGTTTTAATGTGCCAACGATGCATACAAAATTAAGCTATGATGATATGAGAAAAATGTCTTTTAATCAGCGAGCTTGTTCTGTTTATGATTTCTTTAGAAGTTCACGGTTGAAAGAAATGAGTGATAAATCAAAATAACAGGCCGATAAATGCGTTTTACTTTTTTTTTAGTTTTTCTTTTTATTCAAATAACTGCTCATGCTGGGCCATGTCCTGATTTTGAAACTGCTTTAGAAAAAGCAAGTGCACGCTTTCAGAAACAGGTGGTAGAAACTGCCGAAAAAAAAGCAAAACAAACAGCTCTTTCTACTCCTGAAATAAAACAATATAAAGATCGTTATTCCCATGATTTCAAGCTTCCAACTAACTCTAATCGTCAGTTTATGGATTTCATAGAAGCTGATAAAATTGCAGGCAAAACGAACGTCATTTATTTTGATGTAGAAAATTCAGTTCAAAAAAAACTAAATGATCAAATCTTCGGTGAAAAGACAATGGTGGATTCAGTTAACAACTCATTTATGGAAAGATTTTATAAGCACGTAGAAGAAAATCCTGCATTGAAATTAAGATTAAGTGGACAATATAAAGATTATAAATCATTACGATTACGTTTAGAATTAAAACCTGGAGATGATCCAGCAAGTTTTGAAAAAATCTTAGCAGACACTTATCAAAAATCAGCGAGTGAGTTTAAAGCAGAATTTGATACTTTAAAGCTTGAAAAAATTATCAACCCTCGAACCGATACATTACCTCAAGTAGATAGATGGTTTTTAGCGGGTAGCGGAGATACACCGATTGCTGCTAATATGGCGGCACGGGGTGCACGAGCAGTTCCGGAACGTGGTATTTTACATTACCAAGATCATATACCAGAATTACATGCAGATGCTCTACAGATAGAACATTTAAGAGGAGTATTTGCTGGAGATCTTCATCTTTTAGACATTCATGTTGTAGAGAAATTGGCCGACGGTCATATTATTCCTTCTAAAGAGATGATTGGGATATTAAGAAAATTTAAGCCTTCAGATTTTTTAAAAGAAGAAGAATATTTTGCCAAGATACACGAGCAAGTACAAAATATTTTTGGCAAAGATATTAACGATGAAACAATTAAAAATCTTACTGCCTATTTTAGAAAAGTTGATTCTATTTCTCCACCACTTTTTTCCAGAGAAAGAACAGAAATAAATTTAGGAGATGCAACAAAGGGAATTGTTTCAATCGATTTCACCGGAGTTGGTGTAGACAATGCTTATCAACAAATGAGTGCCCTTGCGCGATTGAATTATCAACAATCTGACAAGGCCGTATTGTTAAAAGAAGCTTTTGGTGATGTCCAAGCGCATGTTGATCAAGTAACTGTTCAAATGAATATATCCAAGAGATATTTTTCAGATTCAGTTCAAAAAGTAAATGAGAAAAATCATGCACCTATGTTTTCAGGTGATGATGGAATTTTTATGCCCAAAACGGACAAGTGGACTTTAGATGACAAAAAAAAACTCATTCAAGAACTTGGAAAATCTGAGGATCCTTCAAAATTTCGTGTTACTTTTGTAAACTCAAGTTATACAAACGGAAAAGTAATTTCGGTAGAAGCTCGTTCTAAACTTGTGGTCAAAGCAGAAAAGTTTGAAAAGAAAATTCGTGAAAAATTAATTGGAATAAAGGGCGTATCTACAGAAGAAGCTAAAAAAATAATTACCGCCATAGATTTTATTCCGAAAGCAAAAGGTGGGACCTTTACGGTTATCACTGGTGGTAAAAAACTTACGGCAAGAGAGCAACAACTACTTATTGAGGCAGCAGAAAAATCAATAGACCACAACGCAGGAGAAACATTTGGTGGACTGGAGATGGTAAGTGCTTTTTAAATTACAAGTTATAATTTTAACACTTGCTCTATTACACTCACCAGAGCTTTATTCAAAAGGGTCTACAAAATCAATTTTGAGATCTGTCGAGCTAGATAGTTTGCTTTATATTCATAAGGATATAATTAGTGGAGATAAAGGTCATAACAATATACAGAAAAATGGTAGAAATCTTATTGATCAAACTTTTAAATTTATAAACAATCCTCAAAATAAAAAATTACTATTAACTACGCCTGGGCAGGAATTATTACGTCATCAGGTAATATTAGGTAATTACTTGGCCGTTAAATCACATTTTGAAAAATGTATTAAGAATAAAAATTCCAAACGAGATTTGAATTCACGTGTCCTTGATTCTACTTTGCAAAGTATGAAAAATGACAATATTACGATTTCTCCTTGCTACGCTGTCAATAAAGATATTAAAAATCTTGCTTCTTTTAGTAATCAAATTATGAAGACAATGAAATCCACAATAGGCACCACAGTACAACAAGATTTAAGTGAGACTATTTTGATTAATAGTGCAAGAGCAATGTTAAATTTGAAATATAAATTTGATCCCGGTTTTACAGCTTCTCAAAAACAAATTGTAGATATTGTGAGCAAAAGTCCAATGAAAAATAAGACTAAGCTTTTATTGAAATTAGTTAATTATTCTGAAAAAATTAAAACTAATGAAAAAAAACTATCTTTATTGTCTATCAGAGCAGGAATAACGACATCACTTCAAAATTTAAAGAAGAATGATTCTGCATCACAATTATTAAGTGAAATTAGAACTCCTGCAGGGGTATTGCTTCTTACTCCTACTCTTAAAAATAAAAAAGATGCAATTCGTTGGGAAGATATTAATCAAGCAATTAAAGAATCTGAAGCTCAGATTAATGAAGAAGTACAAGATACACTCAGTGAAACTAGTACAGATGGATTGGTTAAAATTAATCCTTTTGCGACTGGTGAAATGTTACTGTCTCATCCTGAATATGCAGGAGTCGTTTGTGACTCAATTAATAAAATTAATACTACTGATATTGGTAAAGATAAACGAGATCGTTATTTTAGAATAGGTTCTGCTGTACTCGGTGGAGCTTTGCTGTTGACTGGAGTTGGCGCAATCGCCGGAGCTTATGTTTTAACTGGTTCGTTAAGTGCTGGTTTGGTTGCAGGAACTGTCGCAGGTACAATTGTAACAGCAACTACTGCCGGAAGTGTAATTGCAGGACTCGGAGCCGCTTTGTATGAAGGCAATAGTGCTTATCAAGCACACCAAGAGACAACTCGATTAGAAAATGCTTTTTTAAGTCATAATGGTGATTCTCAAAATATAGTAGAGGCAAGAGCAGCATTAGAAAACTATAAAGAGAATCGAACAAATGCGATGATCTCTCTTGCAAGTGCTGGACTTGGAGTAGCAAATTTTAGCAAACTCTTCTCAATAATGAAGCTTGGTTCAAAATCTTTTGGAATTTCTGAAATGAAAACTTCAAGTAAGATTTTAGATTATGTAGCAGATACAAAAGTTGCAAAGAAATTAAAAACAGTTAGCCTTTCGCTTGGAGAATTTTCACAGGTGAAAATTGATACATTTTTATATAGACTGGCACAGGGGGGAGAGTCTATTAGAACCAAAATACTTGAGATGCTCAAAGATACTCGTTTTACTCCAAAAGAAATGCAACAAATGTTTGAAGAAGCCTTGGCCGCAGCAAAAAACTGTGCAAAATGACACTACTAGATTGGCATTAGGATTGCTCTCTTAAACGTATACTCTCAATCATGGGAGTCCTCATGGATGAGGTGACGTATGAGTTTTAAGCTAATTATTTTTTATTTTGTCTTTATGTTTGTCTCAATTGGTTTGTTTTCAATTGAAAATGGGGTTACAGGTAGTGAACGTTTTTCAAAGAAAGAAAAAGATATAACACCAGCTAAAGTTAAAAAATCATTTAAACATGTTTCTCGTTATAGTAATTTGTGTTAGATGATTTACTTAATGGGACCAAATGAATTCCAAGATTATAAATTCGAGTTTTTTCTCCTTCGCACATAAATTCTGACATTTTTAATCTGAATTTTTTAATTTCCGCCTTTACCTCCTTTATTTTGTTTTCATTTATAGCAAGGGTGATAGAGGTGATATCACGCTCATTAACATCATCATTCTCTAATGATTGAATTGTTTTTTCTAATATTTGTTTTTGAAAATTTCTAATCCCGGCCGATGCAATTTCTGTTGAAGTTGAAAGATGAATATTGGTTCTCAATAAAATTCCATTTATATCTCTCTCTAATATTTCCAGTCGAAGGAGGCGATCTACAGCTAATTTAGCTTGTAGTTCGCTGATTGCAAGCATGTTTGCCATCCATTTATAATCTTCTTTAAAGTTTTTAACATAAAGCAATTGAGTAATACCGTAGTGGTACCAATCTTTCATAGCATTATAGCAATCGATACTTAATTCTTTTTCTGCCTTAATATCTGGTACTATTTCGTTTTTTTCTTTTGAAATAAAATTAGAATAGAGAACTTCTCGTTCATCAGGCCCTAACATCAGGGCGTCAGCAATTCTAATGGCCAAGCTAAGAGTTAAATTTCTTTTCCCGTTTAAAATTCGAGATAAGACAGCAGGGCTTACCGATACAACTCTAGCAAAAGCACGTAGAGAAAAATTGGGATTAGATCTTGTTTTAATTTCTATAAGATTTGCTAACCATGTTTGTGAGATATTTTTTTGTATAGTATTTATTTCCATCTTTTAATTATGACAACTTTTCAAAAAATTGAAAGTTATTTGACAACAATCTGTTACCAATGGTGAACACTTGATTAAATTTATTGGGATACATATTGATAAAAATAGTCAGCTATTTTTTTAAAACAAAAAAAAGGCCCTTGAAGGGCCTTATATTTTTAAACAGCTTTGGTAAACTTTAGTTTCTCGCGTTCTTGTTCTTCTGCATGAGTAATACAAAGAGTAGTCCATGGTTGATTTTCTAATCTCTTGGCACCGATTTCTGCGTCGCAATCTTCACAGTGTCCATATACACCTTGGTCTATACGGAATAGCGCTTCTTCTATTGATTTTAATTTGCCTAATTCTCTTTGGCGCATATTAAAAGTTACTTGTTGATTAACGACCGAAGAGGCTAAATCTGCTTCATCAGCTAGATCATCTGAGGAGATTGTTAAGTCTTCACTGCTTCGGAGTATCCCACCATTGATGATTCTAACCTTAGCCTGAAGGAGTAGGGTTTTAAATTTATCCAATTCTACTTTCTCCACAAAATCCTCCCAACACTTTCCACACAAAAATTTGTATGATTATGATAGAAGTTATTGTACACCGGATTTAAAAAATGACACAAGGGAAAATAATTCCAGTGCCTAAATGTTATCCACTTTTTAGTGTCAAAAAAGTTTACATTAAATTTTTTGCTAACTAGTATAGACTAATATTATCAGTCATAAGGGAGACTTTTTTATGGGCCAAGAAGCTAATCAATACGCTGAACAATATCTTATTGAACTACGCGAATGTCGCGACGAAGATAAAATATTTAATTACCTAAAAGAAGACAAGCCTGGTGTGGCATTAGAGTTAGCTAAATTAGTTCATACCCCACCTAGAATACTAGAATTGCTTTCAAATCATGTTTCGATTACTGTTCGTCACGAAGTAGCAAAAAATAAATCTACTCCAACAGAAGTACTGAAACAAATGAGTATGGCAAAAGATATGTTAGTTCGTGATTATGCTCGTCGTACGTTGATTTCCCTGAATTAATTTTTATGCTCGCGCCAACTTTTACCTTCACGATTTTTAGCATTAACTTGAAATTTTTTAACGGCTTCAGTGTGTGCACCATAATTTTCTGAGAAAATATGAGTGCCGTCATTTTGGCTCACAAAATAAAGAAATTTATGATTTGCCGGATGAAGTACAGCTTTAATAGCATCAAGACCAGGATTAGAGATTGGTCCAGCAGGAAGTGCCTTAAGGGTATAAGTATTGTATGGCGTTGGTGTCTGTAGATCTAGTTTGGTAATATTTCCCTTATATCGTTCAAATATTCCATAAACAGTTGTTGGGTCAGACTGTAGTCGCATGTGTATTTTTAAACGATTGTGAAAGACTCCAGCAACCATAGCTCGCTCATTTTTATCACCAGTTTCTTTTTCTACGATTGAGGCCAAAATTAAAATTTCTCTAGGAGAAAGCGATTGTGAACTGAAATCTAGGTTAGATATTTTTTTATGAAAAAGTTTAACCATTGTTTTCACAATTTCTTTTGCTGATGAACTAGGTGGAAAATCATAGCTTGAAGGGTAGAGATATCCCTCAGCTGTTTCAGCATTGATTCCTAATTCTTTTAATAGAGATTTATTTTTTGCAGCATCTATAAAATCCTCTGCTTGGGCGAGGTCATTTTCTTCCAGCATTGCCGCTATTTCATAAAGATTTTTTCCCTCAGGAACCTTAAAGAGGAAGGCAATACTTTTCTCATTAATTAGAGTTTGGAAGATATCTAAAAGATTTGAATTTTCTTTTATGAGAAAGCGTCCAGTTCGAAGTTTATTTAGATATCCTTTATACTGAGCATATCGATGAAATAATCTTGGAGTAGAGATTAACTCTTTTTGTGCGAGTCGAGCATTGATTGTGGAGAAGCTTTCTCCGGGCATGATGACAAACTCTACATCGGGCCCTTGATAGCGCCAAACAATAGCTGAGTAATAAACTCTAGCACCAACGAGTATGAGCGAAATAAGTGGAGCAATAACAAAAATTATAATTAATGATTTTTTCATTCTTCAAGAATAAGTGAGGATCGAATTTCATTCAAGGGATTTGGCGTATAAAATCTTCTAAAATAATAGAAGCTGCTACACAGTCGATTTTAGTGGGATCTATTTTGAAATTATATTGGGCCGAACTAAGCATTCTATCTTCAGCTGCTTTGGTAGTTAGTGTTTCATCTTGTTCAAAAAAAACTAAATTAGGATGTTGATTTTTCAGATCGTTTCCAAAATTTTTGAAGTCTTTAGTAATCTCACTTTCTTTACCATCAAGATAGTAAGGGATTCCAAGAACTATGATTTCAATAGATTCATCGTCAATAATTGTCTTAAGTGATCTAAAGATTTGTGGATAATCCTTGAAAATAATTTTGGTAAATGGATAAGGAAAGGGATCCTTGCCAGGCATAAAAAGCGCTGTTCCAGTTACCTTAAGACCAAAGTCAATCGCTAAAATATTTCTATTTTTGAACTCCAAGAACCGGGAATAGTGCGAAAAATCAAGCATAAGAGATTATATTGTACAAAATTCTTGACAGAATTTAAAGAGGGGTTAATATTGATTTAATAAGTTTCATAATTACAAATTCGATTTATTTTATTCAATACACATTTTTTAGTTCTCCAAAAAAATCGATTTAATCAACAGGAGTTTCATCAAAATGCATCTTAACGATCTTAGAGAAAAAGTCATCGCAGAATTAACAACCATGGCAGAAGAGCTTCAGATTGAAAATCCAAGCAATTTGAAAAAGCACGAATTAATTTTCGCTATCTTAAAGGCGACAGTAAAAGACGATAAGGCCATATTTGGAAACGGAGTGTTGGAAATTTTGCCAGATGGTTTTGGTTTCTTGAGATCTCCACTTTATAACTACTTACCCGGTGCAGATGATATTTATGTCTCTCCATCTCAAATTAGAAAATTTGGCCTAAGAAAAGGTGACTCAGTTGAAGGTGAAATTCGACCACCTAAAGAAGGAGAGCGTTATTTTGCACTTGTAAAAGTAAATGAAATAAATGCACAAACTCCGGAAAAACATAAAAAAACAGTTCTCTTTGATAACTTAACTCCGCTTTACCCTGAGAAAAAAATTAATCTTGAATATCATCCGACAAATTATTCAACTCGTTTGATTGATTTATTTGTACCTCAAGGTTTTGGTCAACGTTGTTTAATTGTGGCTCCTCCAAAAGCAGGGAAAACAGTTTTACTTCAAGATATCGCCAATGCAATTACTACTAATCATCCAGAGTCAGTTTTAATAGTTCTTCTAATTGACGAACGTCCAGAAGAAGTTACAGATATGAGACGAAATGTTAATGCGGAAGTAGTTTCAAGTACGTTTGATGAACCTGCCACTAGACACGTTCAAGTTGCAGAAATGGTCATTGAAAAGGCGAAGAGATTAACCGAAGCTGGAAAAGATGTAATTATTCTTTTGGATTCCATTACCAGATTAGCACGAGCATATAACACTGTGGTACCTCCATCAGGGAAAATTCTTTCCGGTGGTGTTGACTCAAATGCACTCCATAAACCAAAAAGATTTTTTGGATCAGCTCGTAATATTGAAGGTGGTGGATCACTCACAATTATTGCTACTGCTCTAATTGATACAGGTTCAAGAATGGATGAAGTTATCTTTGAAGAATTCAAAGGTACAGGTAACTCTGAAATTCAATTGGATCGAAAATTATTAGAAAAAAGAATATTCCCGGCCTTAGATATTAATAAGTCTTCAACTAGAAAAGAAGATTTATTGTTAACAACTGCTGATCTTCAACGTTCGTACTTATTAAGAAAAGTATTGCACGCTATGCCACCAATTGATGCAATGGAATTTATTCTAAGTCGTGTTACTAAAACTAAATCTAATGCCGAGTTCCTAGATTCAATGAACTCGTAGGCTAAAAAATATATGCAATATTTGCTTAAAAAAATAATTATCCTAATATCTAAACAGTACGCTTCGATTGGCGGTCAAGCAGTCATTGACGGTGTCATGATGAGATCACCCAATGCCTTTGTCATTGCCGTTCGAAAAACAGACGGATCCATTCGCTTGAGAAGAGATCATTGGTTTGGATTGTCTAGTAAACTATCATTCTTGAAAAAACCATTTTTACGTGGAGTTTTAGTTTTGATTGAAACCATGGCGAACGGAATTGTTTCACTTAATTATTCGGCCAATATGGCGATGGATGAGGAAAACAAAAAAAAGGCCGTCGATGGTGGCATGAGTGAAGAGGATTATGAGATACAAAAAAAATCTACAGAAAAAGTTGGATTTGCAACTTTTGTATCAATTGCATTTTCTTTTGTTTTTGGAATCGGATTGTTTGTTTTTTTACCACATGCCTTAACTGCTCTCATTGAAAAATGGAGTGGGGCAAAATGGGATTTACAAAGTTTTCAATTTCATGCAATCGATGGAACAATTAAAGCATTTATTTTTCTACTCTATATATGGCTGATTAGTTTTCTTCCTGATATTAAAAAAGTTTTTCAATATCATGGAGCTGAACATAAATCTATTTCTACCTTTGAAGCAGGGGAAGAATTAACAATCGAAAATGCTCGAAAATATCCAACCTTCCATCCTCGATGTGGAACAACTTTTATTTTCTTTCTTATGTTTGTTTCAATAATTCTCTTTGCTGTGATTTTTGCGATAGTTCCAGTGGGGGCTCATTCACCTGTTGTTCTTAAACATATCTATGCCATGTTATTTAAAATGATTTTAACTTTTCCAGTTGCTGGAATTTCTTATGAATTAATTAAATACCTTGGAAAAAACTCTAATTCAGTATTTGGACAAACCTTAAGTTATCCAGGCCGTCTTCTTCAAAAGTTAACGACTAGAGAACCTGACGATCAACAATTGGAAGTCGCACTTGCTTCGATTAAGGCAGTATTATTTTTAGAAGAAAAGTATAATCTAAAAGATGCTAGTGAGAAGAAAATTAGCGTTGAAGAAGTGGATTTTGCCGGTCTCTCTGATATTGAAACAAGTAATTTAAAATTAAATGATTTTTTAGAATAAGAAAGGTTTTCTATGTCCATGTTTGATAAATTAGAAGAGGTGGTTTCTCGTTATGAAGTTTTAACAGAGAAATTAGCTGATCCATCAATCTATGATCGACAAAAAGAGTTTAAAGAAATTTCATCTGAAAGATCTAATATTGAAGATGTTGTTATTGCCTATCGTGAATATGTTAAACTAAAAGAAAATCTTGATGGTGCCAAAGATATTTTAAAAAATGAAAAAGACGAAGATCTTAGAGACATGGCCAAGGCTGAACTTTCTGAGCTTGAGGCGCTCGTTCCGCCTTTAGAAGAAAAATTAAGACTTTTATTATTGCCCCGCGATCCTCTTGATGATCGAAATGTTATCATGGAAATGCGTGCAGGAGCTGGCGGTGATGAGGCTTCAATTTTTGTTTCCGACATGCTTCGCATGTATCAAAACTATTTTCGACATTTAGGATTTAAGTTAGAAGTTGATACCATGTCAGAAAGTGATCAAGGTCTAAAAGAAATTATTTTCACAGTAACTGGTGAAAAAGTTTATTCAAAATTAAAATGGGAAGCTGGTGTTCATCGTGTACAGCGAGTACCTAAAACAGAAACTATGGGTAGAGTGCATACTTCAACTATTACTGTTGCAGTTATGCCTGAAGTAGATGAAGTGGAATTTGAACTAAATATGAATGAACTAAGAATTGATGTTTATCGTTCTGGTGGATCTGGTGGACAATCAGTAAATACCACTGATTCAGCTGTAAGGGTAACCCATTTACCTTCTGGGATGTCTGTTGCCAATCAAGATCAAAAATCACAATTAAAAAACAAAGAAAAAGCACTCAGAATTTTACGAACAAGAATTTTTGATATCATGGTACAAGAAAGAAAATCTAAAATTGATACAGAGAGAAGAGGTCAAATTGGCGATGGTGACCGCTCTGAAAAAGTGAGAACATATAATTACCCACAAAATAGAGTTACTGATCATCGAATTGGACTCACAAGTCACAATCTAGATGGAATTATGAACGGTGACTTGCACGAAATTACTGCAGCATTAATTGCTCATCATCAGGCCGAACTAATGAAAGGCCAAGAAGACTGAGATGAAGAATTAATTGTGAAGCTAAATACTTATGGTGAGTTTTTAAAAAAATTGTTTCAGGAAGAAAGAAAAAATCTTTCCAATAACTATCCTGGACTTACCATTCATCGACTATGTTCAGAAGCTCCTGTTGAAAATTTAGAAGATATCTATTTCCCATCATCTTCTCATCCTTTTAATCAATTTATACAAAAATTAAAAGTAGGTATTCCTCTCGAATATATTTCAGGAAGGGCCTATTTTTTTCGATCTTCTTTTATTGTAAATGATAAAGTTCTTATACCTAGAAATGAGACAGAAATTCTTGTTGAGTTGGCAGTACAAGAAATCAATCGTAATTATAAAAATAAAAAGTGTCATGTTCTGGATTTATGTACTGGATCAGGAGCTATTGGCCTTTCAGTTCTAAGAGAAGGTGAAGCAGACATTGAACTGACACTTTCTGATTTATCCCAAGATGCACTTTCAGTAGCAAGGTGTAATTATTTTCAAATGGAATATCTTTTTGCCCCAACTCATAAGGTTGAGTTTATTGAATCTGATCTTTTTGAAAAAATAAGTGGAGAGTTTGATCTTATCCTAAGTAATCCACCCTATATTAAAGAAATAGCCGATAGAGAAAACATACATTCTCAAGTTTTAAAATATGAACCTCATTTTGCACTTTTTTTAAAAGATGATGAATATGTTAAATGGTTTGAAAAATTTTTTACAAATTTGAAAATACATTTAAAAGTTGGAGGGCTGGCCTTTGTTGAAGGTCATGAGACTCACCTGTCAGATTTATTAGTGATGGTTGAGACATTAGGTTTTCACCAAGTAGATTTGATACCAGATTACTCTCAAAGAAATAGATTTTTGCGAATTCTAAAATAATAACAAAGGATGAAGATATGGATAAGTTAATAATTTCAGGCCCAGCCAAGCTAAGTGGAAAAGTAGAAATATCTCGAGCAAAAAATGCTTATTTGCCCATACTGGCAGCAGTACTTTTATCTGATAAATTAATTCATTTAAAAAATATACCAGATCTTCAAGATATCAAAACAATGATTAAGCTATTGTCTAATTTGGGAGTGACCGTCACTAAGTCAGGAAATATTACAACTTTTGATGCCTCAACTTTGAATTCTCATGAGGCAACTTATGATTTAGTAAAAACTATGCGTGCTTCAATTTTTGTTTTAGGTCCATTAGTGGCCAGACTAAAAAAAGCAAAAGTTTCTTTGCCTGGCGGCTGTGCAATTGGTACGAGGCCAATTGATTTACACTTAACTAATTTAGAAAAAATGGGATGTGAGATCACATTAAATGCAGGTTATGTTGAGGCAAAAGCAACGGCACTTCATCCAACTCATTTGACACTGGCATTTCCTTCAGTTGGGGCAACTGAAAATTTAATGATGGCCGCAGTTTTTACTGATGGAGTGACAACAATTGAGAATGCAGCTTTAGAGCCAGAGATTGACGATTTAGCACATTTTTTAAATGCGATGGGAGCAAATGTTTCAGGCATTGGAACAAGTAAAATTATTGTCACAGGTGTAAAAGCTTTAAGAGAAGTAACTTATGAGGCCATTGGAGATCGAATTGAGGCTGCAACATATTTGATGGCCGCACTTGCAACTAAATCTGAAATAACTATCGAAAAAATTAATCCTCTTCATTTAGATTTCGTTATAGAAATCTTAAAAGAAATGGGAGCAGATATTAGCACTGGTGATAATTCAATTACAGTCAAAAAGAGTACACTTAAAGGATGCCATATCGACACGGCACCATTCCCGGGATTTCCTACAGATGCTCAAGCACAATTAATTGCTCTTTGTATTCAAATCCCAGGTGTTTCAGTTATTACTGAAAATATTTTTGAAAATAGATTTATGCATGTTCCAGAGCTTGTAAGACTTGGAGCTGTCATAACATTGAAAGGAAAGTCTGCAATTATCGAAGGTGGTAAAAAGCTAACTGCTGCTCCTCTCATGTGTACTGATTTACGTGCTTCAGCTGCGCTGATAATTGCTGCTTTAGCGATAGAAGGTGAAACAGAAATTCAACGTGTTTACCATTTAGATCGTGGCTATGAAAATTTAGTTGATAAATTTTCAAAGCTTGGCGCTGTTGTTAAACGAGTGAAAGGGTAGTTATGAGTAGTGATTGCTTATTTTGTAAAATAGTTAAAGGCGATATTCCATCTCAGAAAATTTATGAAGATGAGTGGGTATTAGGTTTTGTAGATTTATACCCACAAGCAAAAAAGCATTATTTATTTATTCATAAACATCATACAAAAAATATTAATGAACTTTCTTCTGATGAGAAATCTTTAGGGCAAATTTTTACTGCAATTTCAAAATTTACCAACTCCGAAAATTTAGAACAGGATGGTTTTCGAGTAGTAACCAATTTAGGCAAAAATGCAGGTCAGACCGTTTTTCATACTCATTTTCACCTCTTAGCTGGAGAAAAACTGGGACGTTTTTGTTCATAAATGAAAAATGTCAAAATAGCTGGGCTAAATTTTGTACCGAAGTTTAATTTATAAGCTATTTACTCTTTTAACGAATTAATCGTCAAAGGAGTTCTTATGAAGAAAAACATTAGTATTTTATTTCTTTTTTCAATCCTAGTATCTTGTAAGGCAAGTAATCACATTAAGACGGATAGCAAAGATAGTATTCCTTTTGATGCTAGGGCCTTTAGTGTTCACGACTCACCAGATGGCCCATCGACTCTAAGAAAAAAATTACTTCATCAAATTTACTTAGCTAAAATAGAAACAAAGTCTCTAGAAAGTGATCAAGTCACAGATGTTGACTTAAAAGATTTAAAAGATAATAAAAATTATAATAATAACTTATCAAAATTAATCATCTCATATTCTAATAAAGATGAATTATATTATATACCAAAAAATATTTCTAAAGAAGTGATACTGAATACTATAACGATTAGACAAGATCTTGCAAAAGTCATCGTATGGAAGTCGTTTTCACAAACAGGAAATATTAAATATGTGGTTGAAACAAATAGTGAAGAAGTTCTAGAGAATGAAAAGGAATTTTCTATAAGAACTACAGGAGCACTTGACCTTATATATCCATATCAAAACATTGAAGTCTCATTAGAAATAGAAGAATCCATTCCTCAGATAACTACAATTTCTACTCATATGAATTGGACTGCATTTGAGTGTACATTGCCAGGTTATCCTATTCCTTGTGAATGTACTTACGCGCATGATATCCCTGCTGGGACACAATCTAATTTTAAAAAAGTTGTAAAGGATAATATTAATTCCACCTTGAATATATATAAAAATACAACCAATCAGGTTTTTCAAATTAAGAATGATGTATTAAAAACATTTTTTAGTGCTAATAAATTGGAAGTAGAGAAAAGTTATTTTAAATTAGATCTTCCTGAATTAGAAAATTTCAAGTTTCTTTCAACTCCTAAAAGTTGTTTTGAGCACGCTCCGAATCAGGAATTCATCCTCTCAAAATTATATCGATATAATCTAACTTATAAAGTTTTTGGAGCAGATTATACTTTAGAAATGCTCGGGGGATTGCCAGAAAATATATTATAATAATTAGTGGCTGGTGCTATTTAACCTGAAAATTCAATATTTTTTATAAGAAATT
>JAVHRK010000097.1:0-14990 GCA_036171615.1 Bacteriovoracaceae bacterium | reverse complement strand
GAGATCAAGTATTACCTCTACTATAACTTGCCGAGTGCCAAAATCTCTACATGGGAAAATTTATCCCTTTGAAATAGATAGAAACTAAGTCCTTGATAATGTATCTTTAAAAAAAAGAATCAATGTAAAGTTTTTGACACAAAATACAGGTTAGAATTACTCCAGTACAAACGAGGTACTTAAAATGGCAATAAAAAAGAAAACATTTGAAGAAAGTTTAAAAGAACTTGAAGTAATTGTGGGAAGATTAGAATCAGGAGAAGTTGGACTTGAAGAAGGACTCAACCAATTTGAACTCGGAACTAAGTTATATAAGGAATGTAAAATTCAACTTAATATTGCAGAAAAAAAAATATCGCTAATTACTGATTCGTTAAAGGAAGAAGAGATTTTGTAATGAAAGTTAAATTTAATTTAATAATTTTATGTTTTATTCTTACTGCCTGTTCTTCAATTCATCCCATTCAATGGGGAAATCATAAACCTGATCATGTTGAATTAGGAATTAACGATAATTATAATTTACCAGATAATACTAATTCGAAAACAAAAACAGAGGATGAGACAACAAAAATCAAAGTAGAAGAAACAGTTAGGGTCGGTGCACAGGGAGGTGAGTTATATAGCTTATCGGAAAGCAGTCAACCCATAATTGAAAATATAGAAAAAAAAGTAAGAATTGGATTAAACTTAGGGCCGGGATTAAATAGAGTCATCAACTATGTCTCAGTTTTAAAAGTACTTGAACGTCATAATTTAGCTCCAACTGTTATTACCGGAACCGGAATGGGGGCGATCGTCGCGGCGATGTATGCAGAAGGAATGACCCCTGAGATGATTGAATGGAATTTTTATAAATACTTTAAAGATAATCATAAAAATAAACCTTATGAAAAAGATTGGTTAAAGCAAGTTGACCATATTTTACTTAGCAAATTATCACACTCGAAAATAGAAAGTACGAAACATAAATTTTTTATAACACTATATGATCGTATACAAAAAAAGGCATACTACTTTGATCACGGCAATATCAGAGACCTTTTATTAAAAGGACTTCAGCTAGATGGTAATGTAGATGAAAAATCAAATCAAAAATATATTTCAGTATTTGAAAAAGAAGTTTTTAATGCGCGTTTGCTTAGTCAAATGGGAGTTGACTTTACTTTAGGAATTGACAGTCTTGGAAATAAATTTGATTTTGATCAACCTAATGAGTTTTTATTTGGAATTTATGGACGAACGATCGGAAGAATTCAAAAAGAAAAATCAAGTTTTGATTATATTGTTACACTACCGTTAGGAAAAATGAATTTAGATTCTTCAAAAGACCTTCCCCTTTCGATGAAAAAAACTTATGAATTCATGCTTAAGCAAATCGTTGCAATTAAAAACAGTATTCACCAAAAGATGGATGTCCAATGAAAGGTTTATTAGTAAAAATATTTATTGCTCTTTTATCAATTGGAATTCTTGCTGGAGTAAGTGCTGGGGTTGTTTTTACTTATTTGAATTTAGACTTACCCAAAATAGAAAAGTTACAGGATTATCGACCTAACTTGGCATCACAGATTTTATCTAAAGATGGGTATGTTCTTACTGAGTTGGGATTAGAGCGCCGAGAAATTGTTGAAATAAAAGATGTTCCGGCCAGAGTAATTAATGCTTTTTTAGCTGCTGAAGATGACAAGTTTTTTGAGCACAAAGGAGTTGATTATTTTGGATTAGCACGAGCAATGTTGGCAAATTTTAAGGCCGGAAAAGTTGTTCAGGGTGGAAGTACAATTACTCAACAGGTAGCGAAGTCATTACTTCTAAGTTCAGAACGTTCTATCACTAGAAAAGTTAAAGATTTTATACTCGCTCAAAGAATAGAAGAAAAACTAAGTAAACAAGAAATTCTCTATTTATATTTAAACCAAGTTTATCTTGGCGGCGGATATTACGGTATTAAAGCAGCGGCACATGGCTATTACAATAAAGAACTAAAAGACATTTCTGTAGCTGAAGCAGCGATGCTTGCAGGTCTACTGGTTGCCCCTGGTAAATATTCACCTTATGTTAATCCCTCACCTGCAAAAAAAAGACAGCATTATGTTTTAGAACGAATGCTCAAATTACAAAAAATTACTCAGGCTCAACATGATCAGGCCCTCACGGAAAAAACTGTTTATCATATTCGAGAAGAAGAGTTAAGAGCTCCCTATTTTACAGAATGGGTAAGGCAACGAGTGGTTGAAGCAGTTGGTGAAAAAGATTTTTTAACAAATGGACTCAAAGTTCAAACAACTCTTGACTGGTCACTTCAGCAAGTTGCAGAAAATGAAATTTTAAAGGGCATAAAGGAAATAGATAAAAGACAGGGATATAAGGGGCCATTTGCTCATTTGGAATCAGCAGAATTTACTAAGTTTGAAACCGAAACTAAAAAAAATATTTACAAAAAACAATCTAGTTTTTTCACGATTAATGAAGCATATGAAAAAGTGTATGAATATGTAGAGGACAGAGATCCGGTACAAAATGTATTAAAGATAAATACACAGTATGAGGCAGTCGTTACTGGTGTTGATGATAATCTACATATTGTTTTTGTTTCCCTTGCTGGATCCCCTGGAATAATACCGTTTGATTACTTTAAATGGGCCCATAAGCGAAGTATTAGTGAGAATACAGCTTATTATAAAGAAGTTAGTAAGCCTTCTTTAATTCTCCGAGTGGGGGATTTAATTCATGTACAAATGATAAAGACAAACGTATCGCTTGTTCCGTATTTAGGAAAAGAGGGGACATTAAATTTTTCTAAATCTAAAAATGCTTCGCAATTACGAGCACAGAAATTTATTTTATGTTTATTGGATCAAGTTGCTGAAGTTCAAGGGGCTTTGTTTTCTATTGATGCTAGGTCAGGCGAAATTATTAGCTTTGTAGGCGGAAGTAATTTTCATACTTCCCAATTTAATAGAGTTGTTCAAGCAAAACGTCAGCCAGGATCTTCATTTAAACCAATCCTCTTTGCAGCTGCACTTGAGCATGGATATAATCCTGCAACAATTATTATGGATACTCCTGAAGCAATGCCTGGATTTGATTCCGCTTCAAGTTGGAAACCAAAAAATTATGATGGTGAATACCATGGGCCGGTCACAATGCGATCAGCACTTGAACAATCCCGCAATATTCCAACTATAAAAATAGCAGATAAAGTGGGTGTCGGTTCAATCTTGCGCTTTGCAGAGCGTATAGGTTTCAATGCCAAATTAGATAATAATTTAAGTATCGCACTTGGAACATTTGGAGTTAGTCCTTTTGATCTGGTGGCAACTTATGCCATTTTTCCCAACGGCGGAAAGCTTGTAACTCCTAAATCAATCATTTCAGTAGTAGATCGAGATGGAAAAAAAATCATCATCAATGAAGGGGAAAAAACCAACCTTAAAGAAGAAGAAAAACAAGTCTATGATCCGCGAAATGCTTTTATTATGACTCAGCTTCTAAGTGGTGTTATTAAAAATGGAACAGGAGCTTCAGCTTCAGATCTTAGTCCTAATATTGGTGGTAAAACAGGAACGACTAATGACTATGTTGATGCATGGTTTGTTGGCTTTTCTTCAAACGTCGTTACTGCAGTTTGGACTGGATTTGATGATAATAAAACAATTGGCTGGGGAGAAACAGGAGGACGTTCGGCATTACCTATCTGGAAAGAATATATGCGTGCCAATATACGTAGATTTGGTGATCAACCATTTGAAATACCCGCTGGAATTACTTCAGAATGGATTCAAAAAGAATCTGGACGAAAAGTAGCTGCTAATTCACCTGGAGCGTTTTTAGAATATTTTACAGAAGGTGCTGGTGCACCAGTGGTATTACCCACTGTAACTACAGGAATGCCTGGTTTACCGGTAACACCTGCGGTTCCTGAAATTCCAGCAGTTAAGCCAAAACCGCTTGGAGATGATGAATATTTCGAAAATCAGTAAAAGAATAAATGCAGTTTTCTCATGTATAAAAATTTAGTATTTTGATAATTTCTTCCGATATAATGACATTAGGGGGAGTCGTGAAAAGTTTGAAGACGAGAATGAAGAAAGGTAACAAACCCTCTAGGTATTCTTTTGCTTTAATTTTTTCGCTATTGAGCCATTTCTTAATAATTTCTTATGTAAAATATCGGCCAGATCTTGGAGCTTTAAAAAATGAAGTGACCCCATTAAAATTGACTTCAAATAAACGTGCTGTTGATTTATCAAAAGTTAAATTTCTGACATCAAATGAATTAAAACAAATTAAAAAAGAACAAAAAATACGTCAAGTTGTAGCAAGTGAATCCAACGGGAAAAAAATACGTCCTGTTGATTCTCGATTTGCAGGCGAACAAGATCAGAGCTTTGATCGCCAAACAATTGCAAAAATTGTCGGAAGTTTTAAAGAGGCCGGAAAAGGAAATAAAGTAGCTACTAAGGCCACTAAAGAACACAAAGCTGAAAGGGCCCCTTCAAAAAAGATTTCATTATCTGATTTAGGTTCATTTGCAATTAATCAGATAGAAGAAAAATCAATTGCTGAGGTAAAAAGTACGAAAGTTCAAGATGGGATTGAGGTCGGTAAAGAAGGCGTAGTTGGTGCAGCTGCAAATAATGATTTTGTAGAAGATATTGCTCTTGGAGATATGACCAATTTAAATACAACAGAATTTAAATATTATGGATTTTATCACCGCATTCGTCAGAAATTAGAACAGTATTGGGGAAATTCTATTCAAGAAAAAGCAAAAAAATTATATAAAGTTGGAAGACGTATCCCCGCAAGTGAAAATATGATTACTGCGATTACAGTGGTTTTAGATAAAACAGGATCTATTATAGATATTAAAGTTGATGGAACTAGCGGAGTCAGTGAACTAGATCAAGCAGCAATTGAGTCTTTTAATAAAGCAGGTCCATTTCCTAATCCACCACTTGGGCTTATTGTAGATGGAAGAGCAACTATTCAATGGGGATTTGTTGTTAAGGGCTAGTGTAAGTCTTTTTTCAAGAGTGATTTTAATTTCCCAATACCTTCCATGATTACATAATCATTCCAGATTGAGTCTAACTCACGAACAGTATCAATTATTTGAACTGCTGCGTGATCTGTAGATATTTTTTGATCTTCGGATAATGAATTAACGGCAACAAGCAAAGCACTCATTACGGGAGATTGACATACTTCTGCCAGCCTTGATTCGTAAGATGCATTTATTTTTTTTTCTTTGCTTTTTATGACTGCAGTATTGAAAAGCTTCACAGCTTCTTGAGTATTGGTCATCATATTGATGTCGTTCCTATCTTGCTAGAGAATTAATTATTGTTTGTTGAAAGTGAGTATGAAGTGTCTGACAAAAATCGTAAAGAAAATAAAAATAAAAATTAAAATTAAAAAATCAATGAGCAGGAAACGAAAATAACAAAATAAAACAGTTTTTTATTTAAAAAAGGCGATTTATTTACTTGCATTCAATAAAATCGCCTTTTTTAAAGATTTATAAAGTTGACAAAAAAGTTGAATAATCACTAGAAGACAGGAGTGTATTTAATTCATCTGGTTTAGTAAGTTTAACTTTTATCATCCATGCGCCTGTATATGGTTGAGCATTGCAAAGTTCAGGAGAGTTAATTAATTCTGAATTAACTTCCACTACTGTACCTGAAACTGGAGAATATAAATCACTTACAGATTTAATAGATTCTACAACGCCAAAAGTTTGATGAGAGTTTAAAGTTTTTCCAACTTCTGGAAGCTCAACAAATACAATATCCCCAAGCGCAGATTGTGCGAAATCAGTAATCCCGATAATAACATGATCATTTTCTGTTTTAGTCCATTCATGTTCTTTTGTGTATTTTAATTCAGTAGGTATTTTTTGTGTCATTATTTATGTCCTCCGTTAACAAACGCTTTTGTATGTATTTGCGCTTCATAGTTAGTATTTCTTATATTAATAAAATAAGTTTTTGTAAGTTTAGCTTTTTCAACTAGAGCAAAGGCAATTCCTTTACCAGTCACAACTGACATTGTGCCAGATGTAACTTTTCCTACTTCCATAAGTTCTGCATTTAGTACTGAGTAACCTTCTCGCGGAATACCTCTTTCAAGAGATAGTTTAATGAGTTTATATTTGGCTTGATAATCTGCCAAAGCAGCTTTGCCAATGAAATTTCCTTTATCAAATTTAACTGTCCAGGCAAGAGCTGCATCAAGTGGAGTTATTTCATCAGTGAGTTCATGGCCATAAAGAGGGTAGCCAACTTCTAATCTTAAAACATCACGAGCAGCTAAGCCGCAGGGCTTTACTCCCATACTTAAAAGTTTTTGCCAAAATACTTTTGCAAAAAAATGTGAGCAGAAAACTTCAAAACCATCTTCACCTGTATAACCAGTTCGTGCTAAAATGAGGTCTTCAAATTCGTATTTAGTTTCGTAAGCAGAATAATAAGGAATATCTTCGTTACCAATAAGACCTAATTCTTTGAAAATTGCTTCAACCTTTGGACCTTGTACTGCTAATAGTGAATAGTTATTAGATTTATCTACCATTGTACAATTAAAAGAATTGAGTTTTGAATTAATCCATTCCCAATCTTTTTTAATATTCGAAGCATTTACACAAATCAAAACGCGAAAAGGACTTAATTTATAAGCGATTAAATCGTCTATCACAGTTCCGTTTTCACGGCACAACGGAGAATACACGGCCTTTTTTAGGGCTGAATTTTTAAAATCATTAGTTATTATATAATCAACAAATGAAATTGCATCAGGGCCTTCAACAATAAACTCACCCATATGCCCGACATCAAACACTCCTGCTTCATTTCTTACGGCAAGAACTTCTTCTTTTACAGAAGAATACTGAAGAGGCATATCAAAGCCTGCAAAAGGGGCCATTTTAGCGTTTAAGGAAATATGTTCTTGATGCAAAGAAGTCGTTTGAATTGGTTCTGACATAGCTTAATCTCCATAAATAAGAGATTACAAAGATAGCTGATTTCGTGCTGCTTGTAAAAGATTTTGAACGAGAGAAATAATAGTCATAGGTCCGACTCCCCCTGGAACTGGAGTAATGGCCTTAACATGATTTTCAACTTGCGTGAAATCGATATCACCGCAAATTTCGCCCATCGAATTACGATTCATACCAACGTCGATAAGGATTTGATTTTTAGTTAAAGAGAGAAATTTTCGGTCAATAAAACACGACTTACCAATTGCAGAAATAATAATATCAGAGTGCGCGGTAATATCTGTTAAATTTTTTGTATGTGAATGGGCCAGAGTCACAGTTGCATTATGATTACTCAAAAGTAACGCGAGCGGCTTTCCAACAATCATGCTTCTGCCAATAATAACAATATTCTTATTGCTAATTTCTATCTGATATTCATTTAAAAGCGTAAGTATACCTTTTGGAGTACATGAAATAAAATGCTGATCAGTAGAGTCATTTTTCATTAAGGCATATAAATTTTCAGGGTGAAAACCATCGACATCTTTTTCTTTCTTGATTAATTTTCCTACGTCCAAGTGGGCAAGATGATGAGGCAAAGGTAGTTGTATGATGAGTCCATGAACTTCTTTGTCTGAATTACAATTTTTAATTGTATCTAGAAATTCCATCTCACTAATAGAGCTGGTTAAAGTTATAATATCGCACTTAGCTCCGACTCTCTCACAGAATTTTTTCTTACTGGCAGTATAAATGAGACTAGCAGAGTTATTCCCAACTAAAATTACTTTTAAATAGGGAATAATATTTTTTTCTTTTAAAAACAGACATTCTGCTTTTAATTCTTTCGTCAGTTTTTTTCTTATAGGAGCAGCGCTTAATATTTGAGTCATATTCTTATCATATCAAGAAGAGAGTTCTTTTTACAAAGAAAAAAATATTAAGTACGATTTCATCAATGTTTTAAAAATAAGGTTTTAAGATGGTGTTTTATCTTGGACTCGGTATGCAATTAACAGGTTTTGCTTCAGTGGGACTTTGTTTGTTTGCGGGACTTTCAAAAGGTGACTATGGAAAATTAGAGCTTATTCAATTAATTGGAGGCTCTTTAGTTTTTTATTTAGGGACATTTTTGAAAAACAGGGGTGCCAAATGATTATTTTGGGGATTGACCCAGGTTCAAGAACTGCAGGTTACGGTTTGATCGATGTTCAAGGAAAAAAAATTACATATATCAATTCAGGAGTGATGAAATATGATCACGCTGATGAGTTTTTGGATAGATTGGGATTAATTTATCAATCTTGTATCGAACTAACTGATAAATTTAAGCCAGATGAAATCGCCATTGAATCATTAATTTATGTCAAAAGTGTCGAGGCCTTAAGTAAATTAGCACAGGCAAGAGGCGCAATGGTGGCAGCATTCATGAAAGGCCATCAAAAAAAAGTTTTTGAGTATTCTCCAAACCTTGTTAAATCCAGTGTGGCCGGACATGGGCATGCTTCTAAAGATGGAATACAAAAAATTCTTAATCTTATGTTTGGCGCTAATACCTATAAAACCGCAGATGAGTCCGATGCTTTAGCAATTGCAGTTTGTCATGCCTTGAATCGCAATATGAATATTAAAATACAGCAATCTACTAAGGAAAAAGTTTTATGATCGGTTTCGTGACAGGTGAAGTCCTCTTTAGCGATGGAAATGAAGTAATTTTACAAACAGTAAGTGGAATTGGTTATCAAGTTTTTTACAACAAAGTGCTGGCCGAGGGGACAGAGGCCGGACTGTTTATTTCCCACATTATTAAGGAAGACTCACAGACAATGTATGGACACCATTCCTTACGTGCTAAAAAATTATTTGAAATGCTTCTAACTGTAAAAGGGATCGGACCTAAGTCAGCTTATGGGTTAATCAGTAATATTGGCGTCAATGAAATTATAAATGCTGTCAATCTTGAAGCTAAAGCGACTCTTACAAAAGTGCCTGGCCTTGGAACAAAGGGAGCAGCGCAAATAATCCTAGATTTAACTGGAAAAATAGATCGTGTGAAAATGTACACTGATGCTAGAAAAGTTGTTAAAAATAAGTCTATGAACGCTTCTTTTGTTTCTACAACATTTGCAGATGAAGAAGTTGTTTTAGTTAATCAAAATAACCATCATGAAATTTTAAATGACACCCTAATGGCTTGCAAAGAACTAGGATTCAAAGAAGAAAAAATTATTTCAATAGCTCAAAGAATTCTTGGTGCTAATCAAATAAGTAAAGCAGAGCAATTGATTCATCTTGTGTTAAAAGAAATATAATGAGGAATATCTAATGGATTATGAAGAAGATAGAATTTTAACCAATGAAATTTCAGAATCAGAATTTAAGCACGAAGTTATATTAAGACCTGTTGATTTTAGTGAATATGTTGGACAAAAAAAAGTTGTGCAAAATATAGATGTAATGGTTGAATCCGCTAAAATTAGAAATTCAGCAATGGATCATGCGCTTTTATCTGGCCCTCCTGGTCTTGGAAAAACTTCACTTGCTATGTTGATTGCTAAAGCTTTAGGAAGTGAATTACATGTCATTTCTGGACCGGCAATTGAAAAAAAAGGTGACCTCGCGGCCATCCTAACTAACCTTGGTCCCCGTGATGTTTTGTTTATAGATGAAATTCATCGCATGAATATTTCGGTTGAAGAGATTTTATATTCAGCAATGGAGGATTACAGGTTAGATATTGTTATCGGCCAAGGTCCTTCTGCTAGAACAATGCAAATTCAAGTAGCACCATTTACCCTTATAGGCGCAACAACAAGATCAGGATTACTTTCCAATCCATTACGAGATCGATTTATGGCCCATTTGCATTTTGATTTTTATGCAGAAGATGAATTGGCCAAAATTATTTCTAATAACAGTAAGAAACTAAATGTAATTCTTGAGAAGGAAGCTCTTCAATTAATGGCCGCCTGTGCAAGAGGAACTCCGCGAATTGCAAATCGGATTTTAAGAAGAGTCAGAGATTTCTCCCTAGTTAAAGGTGAACATAAAATTTCTGAAAGTGCCGTAAAAAATGCACTTTCTCTTATGGAAATAGATTTTAAAGGATTGGATCGAATGGATCGTAAAATTCTGCAAGTTATAGAAGAGTACTATAAGGGGGGACCTGTCGGAATCGATACACTTTGCGCGACACTGGCCGAAGATAGAACCACAATTGAAGATGTTTATGAGCCATATCTTTTAAAAGAAGGATTTCTCTTAAGAACTCCTAGAGGTAGAGAAATTAGCCAAAAAGCAAAAGAGCATTTAAGTAAAGTTAGTAAAATACAAGAGTAGTTTTAACTTAGATACTTCTTCCCCCTCTTGCCAATAGTACTACATCTTTAGTACTATTTCTAAATGCTTAACCAACGAACATTAGCTAAGAAAGTATCAGTTACAGGTATCGGAATTCACTCCGGAAAGAAAGTAACTCTTACTTTATACCCAGCAGAAGCTGATTATGGAATTCAGTTCAAACGAACAGATATTCCTGGTTCTGCCATTTTAAAAGCTGATGCAATCACTGTCGGTGCAACTGAAAATAATACAACTATTGGCTCTGGAGAAAATTCTGTTCATACTGTAGAGCATCTTCTCTCTGTCTTTTACGGATTTGGAATTAATAATGTTTTTTGTGAAATCAGCGGACCAGAAGTACCTATTATGGATGGCTCTGGTGCCTCCTTTGTGTTTCTTATAAAAGAAACAGGAATTGTTTCACTTAATAAGTCAAAAAAGTTTTTAGTAGTCCTGGAAAAAGTAAGAGTCGAAGTTGACGACAAATGGGCAGAAATAGAGCCATGTTCAAAACTAATAATAGATTCAACAATCATTTTTGCTCATCCAATAATTAAATCTCAACAAAAGGTTTTTGAATTTTCTTGTGAAAATTATATCAACGAGATAGGTAGAGCACGAACATTTGGACTTCTAAAAGATGTCGATGCGCTTAAAAGACGAGGCCTGATCAAGGGGGGCTCACTTGATAATGCAATCGTATTGGATGATTACAAAATCGTTAACCCTGAAGGAATACGTTTTCCAGATGAATTTGTTCGACATAAAATTTTGGATACAGTGGGAGATATTTCTCTCCTCGGTCACGAGATAGCAGGAAAAATTACAACATTTAAGTCAGGACATAATTTACATAATCTTTTATGTAGAAAACTGTTGTCTACACCTTCTGCCTTTGAAATTGTCTCGGCCGCATCTTTAGAAAAAGATACTATTGAAGCATTTGTACTCCCTCGAGCATTGGCACCTATATTTTAGTATAAACATTTTTTAACAAGGTATTTTATGAAGCTTACGCAAGGTTTTTGGCAAACATATAAAGAAGTCCCAGCAGATGCTGAAATACCTTCTCATCAATTAATGATCAGAACTGGTCTTATCCATAAGTCAGGAGCAGGGCTGTATAATTATCTACCAATGGGTCTTCGCTCAATTCGAAAAGTTGAAAATATTATTCGCGAAGAATTAAATAAAATTGGGTGTTTTGAAATCACTATGACAGTAGTTACACCTGGAGAGTTGTGGCAAGAGACTGGACGTTGGGATAAAATGGGCGGACTTATGCTTCGCTTTAAAGATAAAAAAGAAGCTGATCTTTGTATTTCTCCGACAAATGAGGAAGCAGTTACTGATATTTTTAGAAAAACAACAAAATCATATAAGCAATTACCAGTAAAATTGTACCAAATAAATACAAAGTTTCGCGATGAAATTCGCCCACGATTTGGTTTAATGAGAGGTCGAGAGTTTACTATGAAAGATGCATATACTTTCCACATGGATAAGGCCTGTCTTGATAGGACTTATCAGGAAATGTATGATGCCTATACTGCAATTTTTACTCGACTAGGTTTAGAATTTATTCCAGTGGAAGCCGATGGTGGCGCCATGGCCACATCAGATTCTAAAACACACGAATTTCAAGTTGTAGCAAACGCTGGAGAAGATCTCATTATATATGCTCCAGATATTGGATATGCTGCCAATGTTGAAAAAGCACAAACACAAAGATCGAAATTAGAATTTAATACGGTTGTGAGCAATCTTGCCGAAGTCTCAACACCACAAAAAACGACTATTGAAGAAGTATGTACTTTTCTCGATAAGCCTCAACACCATAGTTTAAAATCTTTAATATATAGCGCTACATATGGAACAGAAGCAAAATTAATTCTAGTGATGCTCTTGGGAGATGATGCGGTAAATGAAATAAAACTTGCAGCTCATCTAAAATGTGATCATCTGGCACAGGCCACTGATGAGCAAATGGCCAAAGCTCAATTGATAAAAGGTTATATAGGTCCCGTCGGTCTTCCTAATCAATTTAAAATAATTTTTGATAGTAGTATTAAACTTGATGCATTTTATATTATTGGCGCGAATAAAAAAGATATTCACACAGAAGGGTATTCTCCTGATCGCGATTCAAAAAATATTGAAATTGCAAATATTAGAATGTCAAAAAGTGGAGACCTCACTTTAGATGGCAAGGCTACGGTTATTGAAAAACGCGGAATTGAAGTTGGCCATGTTTTTCAATTGGGTGATCTCTATACAAAAAAAATGAAGGTTGGGATTTTAGATCAAACCGGAAAATTAGTGACACCTTTAATGGGCTGTTATGGTATCGGAGTCACAAGAGTTGTGGCCGCTGCCATTGAACAAAATCACGATGAAAATGGCATTATTTGGCCCAAGGCACTTGCTCCATACCATGTTTATTTTGCAACAATTGTTAAAACAGAAGAGTATATAAAAATTGCAGAAGAAATTTATAAAGAACTACTTGCTGCTGGAATTGAAGTTGTCTACGATGATCGAAATGTCGGCCCTGGCAATAAATTTAAAGACTCAGACTTACTCGGATTGCCTTATCGATTGGTTTTGGGAGAAAGAGATTTTTCTGCTACTGGTGAGTTGGAAATTATCTCAAGAAAAAATGGTGAAATTACAAAAGTTAAAAGAGAAGAAGTTGTTACAAAGCTTATCTCGTTATTGAAATAGGAATTATATGGATCACGATTTAATTGTAGGTATTCATAGTATTGCAGAAGCACTTAAAAATCCCGAACGTGCGATTTTTGAAATTGTTGCGACAGAAGAAGGACTAGATGAATTAAAAAAGCGTGGTGGATTAAGCCGTAATGAAATTCCTATGGAAAAAGTACGTCTGCTCGAGGGACACGCCTTACAAGAAGAAGCAAAAAAATACTATCGAGATTTAGAGATGGAGTTTCAAAGAGTGCCATCTCAAATATTTATCTTAGTTAGCCCAGTCACTATATATGAACCTACTTGGATTTATGATCAGTTAGAAAGTCGAATTCCATTAAAAATTTTGGCACTTGACCAAGTGACAGATGCTCATAATGGTGCAGCTATAATGAGAACAGCCGCCTTTTATGGTATAGATGCTGTGTTGATTTCGGCAAAAGGCAATTTTGGACTTGGTCCAAATTTTGCTCGCATAGCTTCAGGTGCAACTGAATATGTAAAAATCGTACGATGTTCAACTCTTCCGAAAGCAATAACAAAATTGAAGGATCTTGGAGCAATTTGTATTGGATTATCAGAACACGCTTCAGGGGGTTTAGAAAAACCAGATAATACTAAATCAATTTGCTTAGTTCTTGGTGCAGAAGATATTGGAATGTCACATGCCGTTAGTCGAGTAGTTGAAACCACAATTGCCTTTCAACCATTGGGAAAAATTAAGTCATTAAATGTTTCAGTTGCGGCAGCAATTGCGATGGAAAAAATATTTGGTTAAAAAAATTAAAAAAAATAATTGCCATAAAAAAGAGTTCAGATTATAACAGATGACTAGCATAAAGCTTAGATACGGTAGGCTGACTTAGCTCAGTTGGTAGAGCATCGGTTTTGTAAACCGACGGTCGAAGGTTCGACTCCTTTAGTCAGCTCCATTATCTAGTTCGAGAGCTGTATATGGAGAGATTGCCGAGTGGCTAAAGGCAACAGACTGTAAATCTGTCGGCGCAAGCCTTCGATGGTTCGAACCCATCTCTCTCCACCATTTTAATGTTATGCGGGCTTAGCTCAGTTGGTAGAGCGCCACCCTTCCAAGGTGGATGTCGCAAGTTCGAATCTTGTAGCCCGCTCCATTCTCTCAAAAGAAATAATTTTTCATTTAGCTCTAGTGGCTCAGTGGTAGAGCACTCCCTTGGTAAGGGAGAGGTCATGGGTCCGATTCCCATCTGGAGCTCCATTTTTTCCTCTTGTCAGTGTAGAGCTACGCAGGCATACTGTTGACTAAATTTAGAGCACGTTATAAGCCCATACAAAAAAATTAATTCTTGTTTAAGAATAATTAAGAAGGAGTGACCCAATGGCTAAGGAAAAATTCGACCGTAATAAACCGCACGTTAACATCGGAACTATCGGTCACGTAGATCATGGTAAGACAACGTTAACAGCAGCAATCACAATGACTATGGCGAAGATCCATGGTGGAGCAGCGAAATCGTATGCAGATATCGATTCAGCGCCAGAAGAAAAAGCACGTGGTATTACAATCAATACAGCACACGTAGAATATGAAACAAAAACTCGTCACTACGCTCACGTAGACTGTCCAGGTCACGCTGACTATGTAAAAAACATGATTACTGGAGCCGCTCAAATGGACGGTGGTATTCTTGTATGTTCAGCAGCAGACGGACCTATGCCACAAACTAGAGAGCATATCCTTCTTGCTCGTCAGGTTGGAGTTCCAGCTCTAGTTGTTTTCTTAAATAAAGTAGACATGGTTGACGACGTTGAACTTCTTGAACTTGTAGAAATGGAAATGAGAGAGCTTCTTTCTTCATATTCATTCCCAGGTGACGAAATTCCTTTCATCACAGGATCTGCTTTGGCAGCTGTTGAAGGAAGAAATCCAGAAATCGGAGAATCAAAAATCGTAGCACTTATGGACGCA
>JAVHRK010000096.1:0-3073 GCA_036171615.1 Bacteriovoracaceae bacterium | reverse complement strand
CAAGAACATTTAGAACAAAGCTTAGTGAGTTTTTTGATGTTGCGGTCAAGAAGCCTGTCGCCATTGCACGAGGGGGAGATCGCTTTGTGCTAATGAACGAAAATGAATATTTAAATTTAAAAGATGAAGTACTTTCACTTCAAAGAAATCTCATTTCTATGCTTGAGGTTCGCAGTGGTAAGTCGGAGACCTTTACTAATTCAGAAAAGCAATTTTCAGAGATATTTGATAATATTTCTGCTAAAGTAAAAAAGAAACATAAAGTGAAAAAAGCAGCAGGTGAATGATAAAACTGACAAGGTCTCAACAATTTCTTCATGACCTAGAGGCAACTCTAGATTGGCTCTACTATAGAGCGGCGGAAGAGGGAAGAGATGTCGATCAACTTGAAAAAAATTTCAAAAATGATTTTCTAAAAGTTCTCGCCAATATTCAGGCCAACCCATTTATTTATTCGTCTTATAGTTCTAAAAATCCAACGAGAAGAGCAGTCTTCTTTCATGGGCTTTATATTATTGATTATCAATTGATTCCTGTTCAATCAAATTCAAAAGAAAGTGTTGAAGAAGTTATTTTGACTTCTTTGGTACCGGCCCTTTCTGATCGTTTTCATGGAGCCTATGAAGACTTAGAGCTTTATGAGTTCGACGATGAAGGAACAAAAGCTTAAGCTTGGATATAGTCATTCGATAATGGATGTTGTTGGTCGGGTTTGAGAGTTGTGATTTGCCGTGTTTTTTTAATCCTTATTAAGAGATATAATTGTTTGGGTATGTGGATATATAAAATCTTTATTTTTATTTTGTGTACAAATGCTTATGCACTTGAGTGTCCAAACTTTCATGCCCCCAAATGTCCAACTTCTGGAATAAAAGTTCTAGATGATACTTTTCCTACACAGTCTTTTGTTATAACTGGCGCGCAAACTCTTGGATCAATGAAGCAGTACGATAAAGTTCCTTCAGATTTTGCATTAAAAATTATTGAAAGTTATGATGCGACAAATATTCCACAAATAATTATTGTAACAGATAAGTTAGCTGATTTTGAAAAAGTAAAGGCTACAGTTAAGCAATCGCTAGAGAAAGAGCAACGTCCACCGCAAGAAATTGAGAAAATTCTTGGTCAATTAACTCATGCAAATGCCCAGGCTTATACATTCATTCAAGACCCATTTATATCGATGTATAATGAAACGACAGGAAGTCCTCAAATATCATTGTTTGATAGCTTTTCTCAGGATGAAAACCATAAAAATGTTAAATCTAGTTTAATTACTTCCGAAATCTATAATTCAATTTCGAAATGTAATGGTGAATTACTTACACCTTTACCAAAAGACCCGGCATCATTCAGAGATGGAGAAATGGGAGGCAATATTCAAGGCGTTCCTGGTGGGCTTTGTATGATTGGCAATAATCTTGGTGATACAAACGCTAATAAAATTTGTGGTGGGACAAATAATATTATCAAAATCCATACAACATGGCTCAATGTTGGCCACGTGGACGAAATTTTAAAAATAATTCCAACGAATAAAAATGATGGAAGACCCAAGGAATGTCAATTTGCAATTTTAAATGCTTCACCTAAGAAGGCTCTGGAAATTCTTTCTCAGCCAACTAATTTAAAAAGAAAGTTTTTTAGTTTTTCAAAGGCTCTAGATGAAAAGCAATTACTTATAGAAAAAGCATTCAAATGTTCGAACTCAGGTCGATGGATTCAATATACAGAAAATGTTTTCACAAAAAAAAATAAAGAGATAATCATTAAAGAAAACGATAACAATTCAAAAGCAAAATCTGTGCTATACAACATCTTGTTCCCTCCGGTGTTTGCAGACGATAATTCAGACGGTGGGTATAAATGTGAAGAAAATGAAAGTACTGGATGCTACAGAAGCGATAATTTACAAATTGCTTTTTCAAAAAAGTGTTTAAGTTCAATTGAAACTTTAACCAATGAAGACTTTTTGAACGAGTATCAAAATGATGAGAAAACTGTGAAGCTTAATAAAGCTGTGGATGAAGCAATTGATCAAGATGTTAGGGAATTGAAAAACAAAATTTTAAATAGACTGCCACAGTGTAAAAAGTACCTACAAAATATTGACGTACCTAATTTATTTTATGATTACTTTGACGATACTTCCGTTGAAGAAAAAAATGGACAATTAAAGCTAAAGGAAAACGGATCAGCTGTCTCGTTTACCCCTAACCCTACAAATTCGGTAATAGCAAATAATACAATTCTATTTTCTGATACGGCATCAGACATTTTTAATACTTATCTAGAAAATGAATCGTCTCGAATAGGACTTAAGGGTAAAACAATTGACACTTGGGATTTTGCTCATATAGGTGGGGGAGAATTACACTGTGCGAGTCACTCCATAAATTACTGCTCTCCAAACGTAAAAAAATGAAAATAGTAATTTCAATATTTGTCTTGTTTGTTTATTCTCTGCACCTTGAGGCAAAATTAATAGAATGTCACATCGACAAAGAAACAAGAGGCTTACTCAATTACAATACAATTGATGGTAATTTCGACATATTCAAGAAAAAAGAAAAACTCTACAGTTGTAGAATTAAATTTATAAAAGAATCGAAAAATTCAGTTAATAAGTTTAATGTGACCGGAGCTTTAACTGAGATTTTCAAAATAGAACCATGCACTCAATTTAAAAAGAATGGTCTTTTAGTGAATTTTAAAGATAAAGGGTATTTGAAATTTTTTTCCAAAGAGGAAGCATATTTAAAATTAAGTGCAGACAATGACCTAAAGTGCAAAGTTATCAGTCCTCCATAAAGCAATAAGAGTAGGCTATCACCAAAAAAATGATAGATATTTTCATCTCTAAGTAATCAAAACTATAGCGAAATCAATTTTTATTTCATTTTACAATGCGACGGGTAGTGAGTAGTTGTATTTTCTATGGTTCAAGTAAAGATTCGTCCAGAATTTTCTGAGGCGATTTAACCTTGGAGGACTATGAAAAAAAAGTAACTAGAGTGAACCTGAATTTTTCATGAGTTCTTAATTTTTGAATAAAATTTCATTTTGAATTGAT
>JAVHRK010000095.1:13286-15114 GCA_036171615.1 Bacteriovoracaceae bacterium | reverse complement strand
AGTAAAAGCTCACGACCGCTATACTTTTATTGAGGGAGATATTTGCAATCGCGAGCTAGTAGAGAGTCTTTTTAATACTTATGATATCCATGGTGTAATTCACTTTGCAGCTGAATCTCATGTGGATAATTCAATAAAAAATCCCGGTGTCTTTATTCAAACTAATGTCAACGGCACTTTTACACTGATTGATGTTGCCTATAAATATTGGATGCAGAAGTCTTTTATTTATAAAGAGGGTTATGATAATTGTCGATTTCACCATATTTCAACTGATGAGGTTTATGGAACGTTGGGTGCTACTGGGGTTTTTAATGAGTCAACTCCTTACGCGCCAAACTCACCATACAGTGCTAGCAAGGCCGGAAGTGATATGGTTGTCCGCAGTTACCACCATACCTATGGGATGAACACGGTCATTACGAATTGCTCGAATAATTATGGGCCTAAACAGCATGATGAAAAACTGATCCCGACTATTATTCGAAAAGCGTTGGCCGAAGAAAATATACCTATTTACGGTGAAGGAAAAAATATCCGCGATTGGCTTTATGTGCTGGATCACTGCAAGGGTATAGATCTGGTTTACCATACTGGAAGAAATGGCGAAGTTTATAATATTGGTGGGCGCAATGAGCGTAATAATAATCAAATTGTTGAACGTATTTGCACTCTGCTTGATCAAATGAAAGCTCGTAGTAACGGAAGTAGTTATAAAGCTCTTATTACGTATGTAGAAGATCGAGCTGGGCATGACCTTCGTTATGCGATTGATGCCAGCAAGATTGAAACGGAGCTTGGTTGGAAGGCCGGTGAAGATTTTGAAAGTGGAATTGTGAAGACGGTGGAGTGGTATTTGGGGAAATACTCTTAAAAAGGCTCGTGGAACCATGTGGGAACCATGTTATTAGTTCCATCACGCCAATTCTACATTGTCTGAATTTTCTTGGCCATGTCACGCGATTCTGGTAAATTAAGAAATAATTAAAATGGAAAACGTATGATTAAAAAATATCCAATTGAAATTCCTCTTGAAAAAATTAAAAACTTTTGTACAAAATGGAAAGTTAAAGAGTTTGCACTTTTTGGCTCTGTAATCAGAGAAGATTTTAGCCAAGAAAAAAGCGATGTGGATGTTCTTATCACTTTTTTCCCTAACCAGATTCTAGGATGGGATGTTGTTGATATGAAGGAGGAATTAGAAGCAATTTTCAATAGAAAAGTTGATATGGTAAATAAGGAAGTAATCGAAAAAAGCACGAATCCTTATCGAAAAAAATCTATTCTCGAGCATTATGAGGTCGTATATGAGCAAGCCGCGTGATTCAAAAGCATTGCTATTTGATATTTTAGAAGCTTCTCGGAATATTGCAAAATTTATTCAGGGAAAAACCTTTGAAACTTTCGAAAATGACATATTAGTGGCGGCTGGTGTTAATTATCAGTTAATGATTATTGGTGAGGCGACAAAATTGCTTCCTATAGAGTTGAGAAATAAATACACAGATGTTCCGTGGAAAAGAATGGCAGGACTTCGAGATATTTTGATCCATCAATATCATTCTGCTGACTCAAAAGAGACGTGGAAAATAGCGAGCCTTGATGTTCCAGAGCTTGTGGAAAAATTGGAAAAGATATTAAAGGAGACTGCGTCATAAAATAAATAATAAGTAGAACTAAAGAGAAATTGGGACGAAAAGTATGGCGAAGATATTTACGCCATTGCAAATCATAACCCTTTTGAGGCTGTTTATCATACCGGACGAAGCGGAAAAGTTTATAATATTGGTGGGCGCAATGAGCGTAATAATAATCAAATTGTTGAACG
>JAVHRK010000095.1:0-13186 GCA_036171615.1 Bacteriovoracaceae bacterium | reverse complement strand
AAGCTCGTAGTAACGGAAGTAGTTATAAAGCTCTTATTACGTATGTAGAAGATCGCGCAGGGCATGACCTTCGTTATGCGATTGATGCCAGCAAGATTGAAACGGAGCTTGGCTGGAAAGCCGATGAAGATTTTGATAGTGGGATTGTGAAGACGGTGGAGTGGTATTTGGGGAAATATATAAAGTGAGTTAGTTTCTGATTTTGTGTCTAGAAGCAACTAGATAAAAAGTTTTTAGGCAAAATCAACGATCGTTGCACTTGCAACTTGAATCCAGGTAGAAAATAAGTCATGCAAACTGAAGAATGAAAAACAAGATTATAGCAGAAGAGAAAATTTAATGAAAAAAGATAATTTAATTTCAATAGGTTTTGTAATTAGCAATTTTAGTAATCAGTTTCTTTTCGAGAAAATTAAGTTTTTGCACGCTCTATTGAATCAGCAATATAATTATTTTGAAATATTGATAGTTGATAATTCAGATATGGGGGAAATTGATTTTGAAATATTTCAAAAAACCAAAAAAATTTCGTTATCAAATATTAGATTAATTGTCCTTCAGTACCCAGTCGACATAGAAGTTGCGAACACCATTTTGGTTGAAAACAGTATCGGCGATTATCTTTGCTTGTTTGACATAGAACATGACCCCATAGATAAAATCTTAGAAATGCTTTTGTCAGCAGAGGATTGTGATGTCGTAATTGGAAAAAGAATCAAAAAAGAACAAATGTTTTTTGACAAAATTACCTCATATTTGTTCTATAAAATAATTAATATCCTTACAAGTGTTAGAGTCAATGCTTCGTATGGAGACTTTTTCACCATCAATCGTAAAGTAATAAGTGCTATCACGAAAAATAGCGATAAAATGAAAATTTTAAAACTTATTAAGCTGGGCAGTGGATTCGTAAAAAAAGAATTTGAGTATATGCCTGTAGGTAAAAAATCGCATCAAAGATCAATCTTGCGTAATATTAATTACTCCATAGATATAATTATTAATCACTCTTACAAAATGCTTAGAGTCGCCACGATTCTTTCATTACTTACTGCGCTTTTTAATATGATGTATGCATTTTATGTTGTTGCTATTTTTGTATTTAAAGCTCATGTGGCGGAAGGTTGGACATCCACACAGATCTATAGCTCATTTACAAATTTTGTCTTATTTTTGGTTTTGGCCATATTGGGTGAATACATACGAATGATACAATTACATTTAAAAGACAACCCAACTTACGAGATAGCCAACGAGACAAGTAGTGTGGTATTATTTTCTGACAAAAAAAATGTAGACCTGGGGGAGTGAAGTAATGAAAAGAGCATTAATCGGCTTTACAGGTTTTGTAGGCTCAAACATTCTCAAGCAAGGACAATTTGATGATCTTTACAACTCAAAAAATATACTAGAGATCAAGGGCAAGGAATATGATGAAGTCTACTGTGCGGCGGCACCTGCTGCAAAGTGGATAGCTAATCAAAAGCCAACAGAGGATTTAGGAATTATTTGTTCCCTGATAGATTCAATTCGAGAAGTAAAAGCTAAACGATTTATCTTAATCTCTACGATAGATATTTATAAGACATTTGAAGATGTTAATGAAAATACATTCATTGATCTGTCTGACCACCACCCATATGGTACGCACAGAAGAATACTTGAAACGTTTGTATCAGAACGTTTTATGAACTATCACATAATACGCTTACCTGGACTTTTTGGAGATGGCCTTAAGAAAAATATCATCTACGATTTTTTAAATAACAATGAAACGTATAAAATTCACAGTGGTGCTGTTTTTCAATTTTATTCTCTTGATACGCTTTTTGAAGATATCCAAAAGATTATTTCATCCAATGTGAAAATTATCAATTTTGCACCCGAGCCTACCTCTGTAAGAGAGATCATTAATGCCGGATTTGGTGTTAATTTTGATAACCAACCTACGCCGCAAGCGCCAACTTACGACATGCATACCCTCTATGCAGGTATCTTCGGCAAAAGTGGAAATTATTTGCAGTCAAAAAATGAGGTATTGGAAAAAGTTAAAGAGTTTGTCTCAAGAGAAAAGGCAAAAAAATGAAACTCTCTATCTCAAACATCGCATGGGATAAAAGTGAAGACAAAGAGGTTTTTGAACTCATTAAAAAGTTTGGATTTAGTGGTATAGAACTTGCTCCAACAAAAAATTTCATAGATCCCGCAATTACAACAAACCATGATTGTGATGTATATCTTAAGTATATTAGTTCATGTGGCTTTAGCCTGCCAGCGATGCAATCACTTTTGTTTGGTAAGCCGGAGTTGAAAATTTTTGATGATAGTAAAAATGAGACATTGGAATATCTTAAAAAGATTATCGATTTGGCCCAAAAACTCGATGTTAAAGTATTAGTATTCGGATCTCCCAAAAATCGATCAATTGGGGATATGGATAGAGTTGAAGTGAACAAAATAGCTATAGATTTTTTTGCAGAGCTTGGCGATTATGCTTACTCAAAAAATAGATATTTTTGCATCGAACCCAATGCAAAAGAATATGGATGTGACTTTGTAGTAAATACAAGCGAAGCGATAGATCTCATAAAAAGTGTAGATTCCAGAGGCTTTAGATTACACATCGATTCCGCCGTGATGATGATGAATGGTGAGAATGTTGAAGAATCACTCGAAGCATCTATGCCATACATGGAGCATTTTCATATTTCTGAGCCATTTTTGGATTTCATCCCAAGCAATAAAACCAATCATCAATTGTTTTATGAGATCCTGAAAAAAATTGGATATGATAAATGGATGTCGATAGAAATGAAAAACAATGTGCTCCATTCCAATATAGAAGCTATTGAGAAGAGTTTAAAATTTATTTCAGATATTTATAAACAAAGGTAAATGAATGAACGGAATCCCTAAATATACAAAGCTAATCTTCAAACCAAAAGCTACAAAATACTGTGTAGTTGTACCTGTTATAAACGAGGGAGAACGAATTCAAAATCAGCTCATGAAAATGGCTCCGCTGTCTAAAGATATCGATATTATTATTGCCGATGGCGGCAGTTCAGATGGCTCATTAAGTAATGATATTTTGAAAAGTAACAACGTTAGGGTCCTCCTCACCAAACAAGACAAAGGAAAGCTCTCTGCCCAATTAAGAATGGCGTATTCCTTTGCCTTGCAAGAGGGATATGAGGGAATTGTTACTGTTGATGGTAATGGTAAAGATAGTGTCGAGAGCATTTATAATTTTATAAAAAAACTCGACGAGGGGTATGACATGATTCAGGGTAGTAGGTTTATACCTGGCGGACAGGCCATAAATACACCCAAGATCAGACATCTTGCAGTTAAGCTGATACATATTCCAATAGTGTCTCTGATTTCGGGATTTAATTATACTGATACCACTAATGGATACAGAGGATACAGCAAAAAATATCTTGAGCACCCAAAAGTTTTACCATTCAGAGAGATATTTAATACATATGAATTGCTTGCCTATTTATCAGTAAAAGCTCCAAGTCTTAGCTTGAAAACTTGTGAGGTTCCCGTGACTCGTAGTTATCCGAGCAAAGGCAAGATACCCACAAAAATAAGCTCTTTCTGGGGGAGTTTTTTGCTTATAAAAATACTTTGGAATCTCGCACTTGGAAGATATAACTCATGAAAAAGTATGATTGCGTTGTAATTGGTGGTGGCGTTTTTGGTTCTACACTGGGAATTTTTCTTAAAGAGTACTTTGATGATGTAGTGATAATTGAAAAAGAAAAAGATATCATGCAAAGAGCAAGTTATGGAAATCAAGCTCGCGTACATATGGGATACCACTATCCAAGAAGTCTTGTGACTGCTTTTCGGTCTCTTGCAAATTTTCCAAGATTTGTAGCCGACTTTCGTAAAGCGATTAAAGATGATTTTGATAAATACTACGCAATCGCAAAAGTCGGCTCGAAGGTAAACGCAAAACAATTTTATGAGATATATAACAAAATGGGAGCACCGATAAGCAAAGCTCCGATAGGAGTAAAGGCGCTGTTTAATGAGAGGCTGACAGAAGAAGTCTTTAAGGTAAAAGAGTATGCTTTTGATGCTCAGGTGCTTAAAAATATTATTTTGGAAAAAATTGATGAGAGTGGTTGTGAGCTTAGGCTTAAAACAAAAGTTTCAAGCGTAAAAGATCAATGTAATAGTATAAATGTAGTGCTATCTAGTGGCGAAGTTTTGGACGCGAAGTATGTTTTCAACTGTACTTATTCATCTTTGAATACAATTCTTAAAGATTCTGATTTGGATTTGCTCAATCTCAAGCACGAGATTGCCGAAATAGCCTTGATTGAATTGCCGGACGAATTGAAGAAAATTTCCATTACTGTAATGGATGGTGCATTTTTTTCTATCATGCCTTTCCCCGCTCGTGGGCTAAATAGTTTTAGCCATGTTAGATATACGCCACACACAAGCTGGATAGACAAAGAGAGCTATCAGAATGGACATAATCTCTTAGAAAGTTATCACAAAAAGACTAACTTTCCTTATATGCTAAATGATGCCAAGCGATTTATTCCACTTCTGTCGGAAGTAAAATATATAGATTCTATTTTTGAGGTGAAAACTGTTCACATAAAAAATGAAAATGATGATGGAAGGCCGATACTTTTTGCTAAAGATTATGGAATAAAAAATTTTTCCAATATCATGGGCGGAAAAATTGATAATATTTATGAGATTATCGATACAATTAAAGAGGCTAAGGATTTTCTGGGGGCCCAAAAAAGAAGTATTTGGGATATTTTATGAAGTAAGTTTTCTGTGTCAGTGTGGAGTTGTTTTAAACAGTAATTTTCTAAAAAATGTGGGCCATCATTGTATGATTACAAGTTATTTTAAAAATAAATTTACAATAGAGTTTTATTTATTTATTTCTATGTTTGTCCTAGTTTTTCCAATGCTTTCTTTTTACACTAATTCTGGTTCAGATAATAATGTTGAGCAATGGATAAATTTAACTAATCAGATGTTTTATGGCTCCCAAGATCTTACGTTCTCTTATGGGCCTATGTTTTGGATAACGGGTAGCGCAACTTCTGCTTATACTCTTAAAACCTATCTTATTGCAAAGTTGTTTATTAGTCTTGTCTATGCTTATTTTTGGACCATTATTTTTTCATTAGTCTATCGATATAAAGCATTACTTTTTTTTGCAATCTTATTCATTTTATTCTTTAAGTCGTTATTGTTTAGTGGTGCTTTTTATTTGTGGCCATTAGTCACGCTTTATTACTTACAATGCTCTCAAGAGCAACCAGTCAAATTAAATTCCAAAGCAATTGTTGTTATTGGACTAATAACCGGCTCATTCTTCTATATAAGATATTTTTACGGGCTCATTTCTCTTTTGCTATTTGGATCTTATTTTTTTAGTCTTTTATTTTTTGAGAAAAAAGATAAAGCACTTCTTTATTTTATATCATCAACTGTTATCGGGTATATTGGAGCTGGATTAATCATTTTTCACAATTATCGTAATATAATCAATTATCATATAATAAACAGCCAGTTAAGCTTCGGTAACTCGGTAGATATGACGCTGAATATTGGGAATACAGCAGCTTGTTTTATAGCTATAAGCCTGGCGTTTATAGCTATAAATATCCATTTATGGATCGAAAAAAAAATTCTTTTATTGCCTGTCAATCTCGCATTTATGTTATTATTTAAAATAGGTTTCAGTAGAGCAGATCATTATTTGGTATACTTTGTTATACCAATTTTCATAGTCAGCATTGTTATGTTGTTAAGTAAAAAGAAAGTAGCCAAATATCTTTTTGTAATATTTCTTTTATCCATCGGATATGTAGCTGCTTATCCTGCCAAGGAGGGCGATTTCGGTAACAAGCTTTATAAGATAACGACTATTGATTTTCATTCTGTATTCGCGGATAGAATGGCGACTGCTTATGAACAATACAAGTTAGATAAAGCGAGTTTGGATCTAATTGGAAGAGATTCAATCGATGTTTACCCATATAATAATGAATATATGTTTGCAAATAAGTTAAACTATAAATTCAGACCTAATTTTCAAAATTATATGACACTTACCCCTATACTTGACCAGATGAATAAGGTATTTTTTGAAAGTAATCAAAAACCAGGTTTTATTTTATGGACAGCAGGAAGTCCTTGCTGGGGCAACCCGCTGAAATGTAATTTTTTTGATGATTTTGATGAGAAATATATTCTAAATGAAGACCCTTTGACCTCAATTTCAATTTTGGAAAATTATCATATTGTTAAGCGTTTAAAGGGAAAAAATGATATCCCGTTAATGCTGTTGAAAAAGAATATTTTGAATTCTAAAATCACCAAAGTTTACATAAAAAGTGAGAAAATGAGAATTGGTGAATGGTACGATGTTCCAATTGTTAACACTGGCATTGTTAAGTTAATTCCTACAATGGAATTAACTTTAACCGGGCGACTTAAAAACCTTTTTTTCAGAGGTGATATTCTATATATCAATTACAAATTTTCAAATGGAGAAATAAAGCGATATAGACTTAATATACTAAATTCAATTAGTGGAATATGGATCAGTCCTTATTTTGTTGATTTTGAGTTTAATGGATTAAAGGTAGAGAAAATTATGCTTGAAACAAGTGGGCTACATTATTTTAAACCTGCTTTCCGATCTGAATGGATAAATTTTCTAATGATAAATAATGTAACAACTGTCAAGAATTAGAAAAAAGATAAAATTATTTTATCACTGATTTTTTTGTTAAAAATTATAAATAATTCTTGTCTTAAAAAACACCACGGAATATAATAAAATTATTTCTGAGGAGCCTATCATTCTCGATCTTTTAACTGCCATCAATCCTCATGCCGCTCAGCCCACATCTCTGGCGGCGTTGGCGAAAAGCCTTTCGCGTAATCGGCAACTGATCGTTCAAATGACTAAACGAGAAGTAGTAGGCCGCTATAAAGGCTCGGTTATGGGATTGGCTTGGTCATTCTTCAATCCAATATTTATGCTAGTTATTTATACTTTTGTTTTTTCTGTGATTTTTAAATCGCGATGGCATGGAGTCGGCAGTAACGAGAGCAGGACACAATTCGCAGTGGTTCTTTTTGCAGGTTTGATCGTTATAAATTTATTCAATGAGGTACTTAATCGTGCACCTGGTTTGATTCTTTCCAACGTCAATTATGTTAAAAAAGTTGTTTTTCCAATTGAAGTACTCACTGTCGTTGCTACTGGAGCGGCCCTGTTTCATTCACTCGTTAGTCTTGGAGTATTACTGACCACTTTCATAATTTTTAATGGCTATCTAAACTGGACAGTGATTTTTATACCATTAGTATTTTTTCCATTAGTGATTCTTATTACTGGGCTGTCTTGGATATTGGCATCGTTGGGAGTATTCCTACGCGACGTTGGTCAGTCAATTGGTCTTATTACAACAGTCATAATGTTTCTTTCCCCTGTGTTTTATCCCCTAACCGCAGTACCGGAAAGACTGCGTCCATTTATTATGCTAAACCCGCCAGCTTTTATTATTGAACAGACACGTGAAGTACTGATTTGGGGGCATTTGCCGAATTTTCTTGGATTGGGAATTTATACTTTAGTCGCTTCTATCGTAGCATGGTTGGGCTTTGCATGGTTTCAGAAAACCAGAAAGGGGTTTGCTGATGTCCTTTAGTGATGTTGCAATTAAAGTTACGAATCTTAGTAAGTGCTATGAGATTTATGAAACTCCACGCGATCGACTTAAACAATTTTTCATGCCACGAATTAGACGAGTATTGAGTAAAGTTCAAAAACAATATTTTCGGGAATTTTGGGCGCTAAAAGATGTTTCGTTTGAAATCAAAAGAGGCGAGACAGTTGGAATTATCGGCCGTAATGGAAGTGGTAAATCAACTTTGCTTCAAATGATTTGCGGAACCCTTACTCCCTCCAGTGGCAGCATAGAAACTAATGGCCGTGTTGCCGCTCTTTTAGAGCTTGGTTCTGGTTTTAATCCAGAATTTACAGGCCGAGAAAATGTATACATGAATGCCTCTGTTTTGGGTTTAAAAAAAGAAGAAATTGATGCGCGGTTTGATGAAATTGTAAGCTTTGCGGATATTGGAGAGTTTATTGAGCAGCCAGTGAAAACTTATTCGAGTGGGATGATGGTGAGACTGGCGTTTGCGGTTATTGCCCATGTAGATGCTGATATCTTGATAATTGATGAGGCTCTTTCTGTTGGAGATGCTTTCTTTACTCAGAAGTGCATGCGTTTTCTTCGTAAGTTTATGGATAATGGAACTGTATTATTTGTGAGTCATGATACTGGGGCAGTTATTAATTTTTGTCAAAGAGCTGTTTGGTTAAACAAAGGTATTTCAAAATTTCAAGGTAGTCCCAAAGATGCGTCGGAAAAGTATCTTGCTGAAATATATGAGTCTCAACAGGGAGAAAGTACGGCCTTGCCCAATGTAAATAATGGCCAGTCAGAACAGGTGATAGAGCAATTGCGCGATATGCGTTTAGATTTTATAAACACAACTAAATACAGAAATGACATAGAACTTTTTCAGTTTGTACCTGATGCGATAAGCTTTGGAAAAGGTGGTGGAATTGTTACTTCAGTGCAATTGCTTGATGAAGGTAATAAAACTCTATCTTGGGTTGTTGGGGGAGAGAAAGTTAAGCTTGTAATTTCTTGCCTTATTAATACCGAGATGATCAATCCAATTATAGGTTTCTATGTCAATGATCGATTAGGCCAAGCAATCTTTGGTGATAATACATATAACTTTTCTAAAAGAGAGACATTAGACGTTTATTCTGGGCAAAAATTACAAGCTCGATTTGAATTTATAATGCCTATTCTTCCGATGGGTGATTACGCAATTACGATTGCATTGGCTGAAGGAACGCAAGAAGATCATGTTCAGCATCATTGGATGCACGACGCCCTTTTGTTGAAATCACATAGCAGTAGTGTCAGTACAGGGTTGGTTGGAGTTCCCATGAATAATATTAGGATGAGTTTAGAATGAATAACGATAATTTATTAAAAATTGCAGCGTTTAATCCAAGATCTTTTCAATCTCCAAACGCATGGGGTGGGCATTTGCCATTTGCTGCTTGGATTATTCAAGAGGTTTCGCCAAAAATATTTGTTGAGCTTGGTACACACAGTGGAAACTCATATTTTTCATTTTGCCAGTCGGTTGTTGAAAATGGTCTTCCGACAAGATGTTTTGCTGTTGACGCTTGGTCTGGGGATGAGCATGCAGGAAAGTACGATGATAATATTTTTGATTCAGTGAGTGCTCATAATCTACAACATTATGCAAGTTTTTCGAAATTATTGAGAATGACTTTTGATGATGCTTTGGCTGAAATTGAAAATGAATCAGTCGAGTTATTGCATATCGACGGTTTACATACATACGAAGCTGTTCGTCATGATTTTGAAACTTGGCTTCCGAAGCTTGCCCCAGGCGCAGTCGTTATGTTTCACGATACCAATGTGCATGAACGCGATTTTGGTGTTTGGAAGCTCTGGGAAGAGTTATCAGTGAGTTATCCAAAAAATTTAGAATTTATTCACTCACATGGGCTTGGGGTGCTGCAATTAAATAGTGCTTCGGATGAAAAAAAATTGCATTGGCTCCAGCCCAATTCAACAGAAAAGCAAAAATTAATAAATTATTTTTCTGCGATTGGATCAGGGCAACTGGCTAAGTTTGAGTTAAATAGTCTAAAGCAACACGTTGCCAATCTGAACGAGCAGAATGCAAAACTGAACGAGCAGAACGCCAGCCTGAACGAGCAGATCGTCAACTTGTACAGCTCAACAAGTTGGAAAATTGCGCAACCTCTTCGTTTAGTGGCACAGCAAATGAAACGTTTTCGACGTGTTATGGAGCTAGTTATTCCAGTAATTAAGTATGGCGGTGGTTTAAGAAGTACCATCATTAAGGGAATAAAGTTACTCCGTCGAGAAGGTTTCGCCGGTATTATGCGTGGCTTTCCAATTGTTACAACATCTAGAAAAAATGACTATGCTGAATGGATTCGTCGTTACGATACGCTCACAGATGCATCACGAGCAAATATGCTCCATCGTGTCGACCATTTTTCCCATAGGCCACTTATTTCAGTGGTGATGCCTACTTATAACCCAAAGTCGGAATGGTTGATTGCAGCTATCGAGTCAGTCCGCAAACAAATTTACCCGCACTGGGAATTATGTATTGCTGATGATGCGTCCACTGACAAGACTATTCGTCCTATTTTAGAGCGATATGCGAGAGAGGATTCACGTATAAAGGTGGTCTTTCGCGAACAAAATGGGCACATTTCATTAGCTTCTAATACGGCAATTGAGTTAGCCTCTGGCGAGTGGATTGCATTATTGGACCATGATGACCTTTTAAGCGAGCACGCTTTATTCTGGGTGGCAGATGTCATCAATAAAGATCCTAATGTCGGCCTTATTTATTCAGACGAGGATAAAATAGTTGCCGAAGGGAAAAGAATTAATCCTTATTTCAAATGCGACTGGAATGTCGATTTGTTTTATTCACAAAACTTAATCACCCATCTTGGTATTTACCGAGCTGACATTTTACACCATGTTGAAGGGTTTAGGGTAGGGTTTGAAGGTGCACAGGATTACGACCTTGCTTTGCGTTTTATTGAACATCTTGAAGCCAAACAGATTCATCATATTCCACGTGTACTCTATCACTGGCGCGTTCATGGTGAGAGTACAGCGCAATCTACTGATGCCAAACCTTATGCCATGCTGGCTGGAGAAAAGGCGTTGAATGAACACTTTCAACGCCAAAAAATAAAAGCCAGTGCTGAGCTAGTTGGTTTCGGCTATCGAGTACGCTACGCTCTGCCAGATGACCTACCAATGGTCAGCCTGATAATACCTACTAGAAATGGACTAGCACTGATTCAAAAATGTGTTGAGAGCATTCTTAAAAAAACCACCTATCCCAATTATGAAATTCTGATAGTTGACAATGCTTCAGATGATCCGGCAACACTTCAATACTTTGATAAACTAAAAACTGATATGCGAGTAAGGGTGGTGCGTGACGAGCGTCCCTTTAATTACTCTGCGCTAAATAATGCAGCCGTAAAGTTGACGAAAGGCGAAGTGTTGGGATTACTCAACAATGACTTGGAGGTTATCTCACCTGATTGGCTCTCAGAGATGGTCAGTCTTGCCTTGCAACCCCAAGTTGGTGCAGTTGGAGCGAAGCTTCGGTATCTTGACAATACTCTTCAACATGCAGGAGTCATTACTGGTGTTGGCGGGGTAGCGGGACATTCGCATAAATACCTTCCTTGCCGCGAGTATGGTTATTTTGGTCGTACTATTTTTATCCAAAGTTTTTCAGCTGTTACTGCCGCTTGTCTGATAATCCAAAAGGCTATTTATAAAGAAGTTAGAGGCCTGAACGACTTGGATCTCAAAGTTGCTTTCAACGACGTTGATTTCTGCCTTCGAGTTAGAGAGGCAGGATATCGCAATGTCTGGACACCTTATGCCCAATTGTATCATCATGAATCAGCAACGCGTGGTTTTGAAGATACTCCTGAAAAAAGGGCCCGTTTTGCAAAAGAAGTGCAATTCATGAAGCAAAGCTGGGGAGATCTTTTATTAAATGATCCAGCGTATAGTCCCAATCTATCTTTAGACCATGAAGACTTTAGCCTCGCCTGGCCACCGAGGCTTGATCTATTGATCCATAATCAAGAAAAAATTTCTGAACAAGCTGACTTTAGCAGGGTTGATAAAGCATTAATTATGGTTGATCGAAATGGCTTGGGGCTTGAAATCGGCCCTAGCCATAACCCACTGACTTCGAAGAAGTCAGGTTATAATGTAAAAATACTCGATCACGCAACTCGCGAGGAATTGATTGCGAAATATCGTACACACGGTGTTAACTTAGATAACATTGAAGATGTGGACTACGTGTGGCACGGTGAACGAATTAGTGAACTAATTGGATCTGAAACAAAGTTTGACTGGGTTATTGCTTCTCACGTGATCGAACACACGACAGACTTGGTGTTGTTCCTACAGGAGATTTCCAAAACTCTTCAACCCAATGGTATTATCTCGCTAGTGATCCCAGACAAGAGATATTGTTTTGATTATTTTCGACCGATAAGCACAACAGGTGATGTTTTGCAAGCCCATATAGAGCAACGCACTAACCACGCGCCCGGAGTAGTATTTGATCACCACGCTTATGCAGCTAAACTTGAAGGAAATATCGCATGGGGGCAAAATAGCGAAGGATGTATTTCTTTAGTACATACATTACCAGAAGCAATTCTTCAGTATGAGATAGCACGAAAGTCAGCAAATTATATTGATGTCCACCAATGGCGTTTCACCCCTTCATCATTTTCATTATTGATATTAGAGCTATCGGAGCTAGGTCTTATTAATCTAACGGTAGCCCATGCCTTTAATACGAGCGGTTGTGAGTTTTTTGTAACACTCAAACGGCTAACAAAGCAAAATCAGAAGTTGGTAAATGATATGAGGATTAAGCTATTGCAAAGAATACAAAATGAACTCCATGTTTCAAAAATGCATACCGATTCCCTTTGAATAGACAAGGAGCTATTTAAGTGAATCACAATGTATTCGAGAACAAAATAAATCTAAGCCACAACATAATCGCCATCGTAGTGACCTATCAACCTAATTTAGAAGTTCTCTCTCAACTCCTGATTGCACTTGTCCCACAGGTAACCTCAGTCGTAATTGTAAACAACAGTACTCATTGTGATTTGGCAGCCTGGGCCAAGAAAGGTGATATGAGTGCTATTGAATTACTTCAACTTGGTAAAAATCTAGGTATTGCGGCTGCACAAAATACTGGGATTCACTGGGCACGTAATCGTCAGGCAGAGTTCGTTTTATTAATGGATCAAGATAGTATCCCCGCTCTTGATATGGTTTCGAAATTGGTTTCCGCCATTTCGAAACAACCTTCACCTGCAGCGGTTGGGCCGCGATATTTAGACAAACGACACGACAATTCAGAGTCACCATTTGTTCGCATTCGCGGTTTAAAATTTGAACGATGTATTTGCGAAACTAAGGATTCTGTTATTCCCGTTGATTTTTTGATTTCTTCC
>JAVHRK010000094.1:0-15130 GCA_036171615.1 Bacteriovoracaceae bacterium | reverse complement strand
AGTGTCATAATATTTATTGATTAAGTCATTTCCAAGTTTAGATATTAAATCTTGCTGTGCGCCTAGATTATATTTTTCTTCTTTTGCAGGAAGTCTTTTTATTGCTTCGGCCATTATAATAAATTGATACTGGACGGCATGAAATGTCTTTAGGTCTTTTTCAAATTGCTCAAGGCTTATGCTTTTTGTGAAATCAAGGCATCTCTCGGAGCAGGTCTTGAGGTCAAGTAGTGCTGCTCTTGGATCAAATTTTTTTGTCATGAGTTATTTCTATGACGCAATCTCGTTTGAAATTTTTTGGCCATCTCGCAGAACGGTATTTGCATGAATGTCGTAACCGTTGGGCCAGGCAAGTGCGCCCGACTCAATGAAGACTCTTTTGAAAAAAACGAGGTCTTTTAGCGGTAAAACCATTTCTCCCGTTCTTTGTAAAATAAAGCTCATGTCGTATTTGTAAGTATTGCCATCATCCAAATCACAAATTAAATAATGGTCAAATGCTTTGACAGAAATTACTTTTCTCATTGATCTGCTCCTGGGATTTTAAATAATGTTTGATCTTGCTCAATTCGTTTCCAATTTTCTAAAAGTTCCGACTGGTGCTCTAGTGCCCACTCTTTAACCAGCTTTGCTGCTCTTGGTGGAAATTTTTTTGTTTCAGTTATCTCACCTGACGTTATTGAGAATACAGCTTCGTATCCCTGATACTCGGCATGAAAGTGCGGCGTGTTATGCTCTTCAAAATACATTTTTATTAAAATTCCAAAAAAGCTAGATATTAACGGCATTGTAAATTTCCTTGTTGAAATATTCTTTTAGTTCTTCACGATGAATTAATCCCATAAACTCCCCCATTGGCGTCACAAGATTTCTTTTTTCTCCGTCTGAAATATTTTCCAGCCATTCTTCAAATTTAATATTAATTAACTTGGTCTCTAGTTTTGCTTTTTCTTCTTTTTTCTTTTCGGCCCGTTCAATTAGCTCGCGGTATAGGCGGTCTTCTTCTGATTCATACCCTTTTTCTGAAATATAAGCTTGTCCGTTTTTTAAAAGTTTCATAATTAGTCCAATAGGACTTCTTACTTTTCTTTTTACGTCTTCAAAGCCGAGGTCGAATGCGAAAGCATTGAGTGAGTTTTGAATTTCTTCTGGCACTAGATTACTGTCTCTTAGCAGTTGCTCTATGTGCCCTTGATTAAAACCTGCCGCTATCAGACCATCGGTTAATTGAATCTTGTTTTCGGCCAACGCGTCTGCTTTATAGTTAGTAGTAGTATTAATTAAACTACTACTACTAAGAAAGGCCGCTACCGGTTGTGCTACTGGTTGTGCTACCACTTCGCTACTAGTTTGCTTCCACTTCGCTACTAGTTTGCTACTACTTTCAAGAAAACTGATCTCATTGAAGATGTCGTGATCTATCCCGTAAATAGTCCAGCCGCCCCTTCCGTTTTTAAAACTTTCTTTATTGATGATTTGTTTATCTATAAGTCGATGAGTTGCGTTTTTTACAGTGCCGATTGTTGTTTGTAGTTCATTGGCGATATATTGAACAGAGATCGGTTTGGTTGATTTAGAGTTATTTAAACGACATGAAAAATATATTAATTCGACAAGATTTTTCTGAAGTCCAGTGAATTGCTGATAGTCTGGTTTTGCTATTACTTTGCTACTAGTTTGCTTGCAGTTTGCTACTACTTTGCTACTAGTTTTTGCTACCACTTTCTCCTTGTCCTCAGAATAATGGTTAGTCTTGCTACTACTTTTCGTTATTTCGGCTACCAGTTTGCTATCACTTTGCTTGTAGTTTGCTACTGCTTTGCTACTAGTTTTCACATCGTTCGCTACTAGTTTGCTACCAGTTTCCCTGTTGCTTTCCATTGAGTCCAAATAGGGTTTGTCTTCAATTTTAAGGTTGATTCGATCTGGGTTCTTGTAAGAGTCGTCAAGGTCTCTTAGGGAGATCCGATTCTTTCTTTTGATGGGAACTTCCGATTGTGGAATATTAAATTGAGATGCGTTTACTCCGGCCATAAACTACCTATTGAACCTTGTGGTTGGTTGGTGTAATTCCTAATAGCTCAGTCGAAAAAGAGGATATGTCTTCATAGGCTTTAGAGTTGTTTTTTAAATCAAGACTATCTTGAGATTTGACAAAGCTATGATCTACTCGAACATATGTTCCGAAAGTTTCTAATCCTAAATCTCTAACTTTCCCTATTTTTGTAATCGCATCTTGAGTCATTCTTTTATCAAATCCATTGATAAGAACCTTTGTTTCGATATTCATTCCTGGCCACTCTTCTTTGCCGTCTTCTATAAAGCTTAATAATAGATCAAGGCCATCAATCGAGTTTTTATCTAAACGGATTGGAGCAATGTTTAGTTCGCAAAAAGCAAGTACCATTAAGTTTATTGAGGATAGATTCGGCTCAGTGTCAAAAATAATTAAATCATAGTTATGGTTCTTAAATACCTTTTTAAAATATTCGCCCTTGTTGATGTCTGATTGTATAATGGCTTTTTCTAATAATTGATTTTTTAAACTACTAGGCAAAAGGCTTAGGTGTTCGTTAACTTTCATAACACATGAATCAAGATCAGCTTTTTTTGAAACGATGTCATATAGGGTAGGGAATTGGGTGTCTCGAAGAAGCGGTAAGAGTTGATCTGTTGCGTTCCCTTGTTTGTCGCAATCAACCAAGAGCGTTTTAAATCCGAGACTGGCCGTTTTTTTGGCTAAGTTTACAGCTATGGTTGTTTTCCCAACCCCTCCCTTAACATTGCAGATGCATACAGATTTTGGAGTGAAGTTCAATCCACGTTTGTCTAAAATTTTTCTAACACCATCCGGAGTGTAGAAGCGTCTACCGCTTGTGGATAGCATGGTATCTAGTTCATCAATTAAGTCATATCTAGAGCGTAGATTATGTATTTGCTGTGGCTTTACGTTGAGAATATTTGCTAATTCTGGTCCTGGAATCATATTTTCTCCGATTTAATAACATTTTCTATTTTTCTATAAAATTGTTGCAAAACGGAAACAGTATAGCAAGTAGTTATTTTACAAACCTAGCAACACTCCTTCTTGATATGCCAAGCTTCGTGGCTATTAATGATTTATTGGCACATTTTTTCCAAAGCTTTTTAGCTTCTATGGATTTATCAATATCAAGTGGAGGGCGCCCCAGCCTAACACCTCTTGAGCGAGCCTGTTCAAGTCCGGCCATAACTCTTTCCCGTATTAATTCTCTTTCAAATTCTGCAAACACAGAAAGCAATCCGCTCATTGCTCGGCCGATGGCCGTTGTAAAATCTAGTGCCTCGGTAATAGAAATAAATTTTACGTTTAATTCCTGTAGCTCTTGAAGAGAGCTGACCACATCGGCAGTTGATCTGCCCCAGCGATCAAGTTTCCAAACTATAATGACGTCAATTTCTCTTTTTCTGGCAAGCTTCAAAATATCGTCTCTTTGGGGCCTTTGTTTGGCCCCAGAGGCGATATCTTTTATTATATGTGAAACTGTCCAACTTCTGGCCTTGGCATATTCACGGCATTTTTTAATTTGCATTGGAATTGTATTTTGATCGTTAGTTGAAATTCTGGCGTAAATTACTGCTCTCATTATTTCCTTATATAAGGTAGTGGGTGATAGGTGGGCAAAAACCCCTTCAGATTTTAAGCAGTCTTTCACAGGAGATCAATCATAACAATTCGCCATGAGCGAAAACACTAGATTTTGCCCAGAGCAGTTGTAAAACTTGTTTTGCGACTGCCAAGCTCAATCGCGGTATGTTTTTTATAAATCAATTTTTTCTTTTGAGCTTATCGGAGCCTGACGCCCAAAAGCCAGAAAACCGGCGATCTTATTTCTAATTTTTTTTAAACAGCAATTTTAAAGACTTCCACCATCGAATCTTTTTTGGCTGCGATGGCCGAAGGGCCAACTATACTGAGGCCATATTTTTCTCTGAAAAATTGCTGTAAAAAATAGGCGTGAGATGGATCAATGGCGTGATCAATTTCTTTTCCTTCCCAGTTAGCGACAGTAGATTGTCCGACATCGAGAAGATGAGAAAGATCGACTTGAGTGATACCGCTCGTTTTTCTTAGAAATTTAAGTTCCTTGCCTCTCAACGGAATGTTATTTTTGAGTATCGCTATCGCAATTTTCTCGTGAAGCTCTTTCACGTTAGCAATATTGACCGCCGCTCCGTATGGAGTATTAATAGCTTTAACCTTTTTGATATAGACGTACTCAAGGCCAGATTCAAGGTAATGGTAGTTTTCAATAATTTTAGTTTCCATGTATGTCTCCTATCACTGTAATGACGAGGGTTTTTACCTCTTTTAAATAGGCCATAACAATTCTAATCGTTTCGCCATCACGATCTTTTCCATCCCAAAGGACTTTGATCTCTTCATTGTTATCTGACTCGATTTTTGAAATCTGGCCGTTAAGATAAGCCTCTTCAACATCAAGTAAAGTAATGCGTCTTTCAATCATTCTCGTTCGTGCATGCTCGGTATAAAAGAAACCGTCATGCAAGATGAATGATTTTTGTATAAGTAACTCTATTTCTTTTTTTCTATCCATAAAACCGCCAATTCTAATAATATCACATATTGATATTTATTGAAATATGATATTATCATTTTTATTTGTAATGGATTCCTGCCAACGTAGCCACAACCCGTTTTTTAGTCATCTTCTGTTTTAATAGGTTTTGGCTTAGTTTTGGCCTATTTTGAGTCTGGCGCCTAAAAGCTAGAAATGTAGCTATCTTATTTACTTATAGGGGTCACCACAGAAAACGGATTATATAGCACGTTAAGCTTTTTTGACCGAACCTTATGAGGCGGCAACGATTCGTGCGAAATCATGCAATAGTCGCCTTATTGCATCAATTGACGATGCAACCATAAGTAAATACTGACGCATTAGTCCGCTATGATACATTTTCGCACGAATCGTTGCCGTGATCACTTAGGCGAAGAGTTCCCGCGCATAGGCCGTCCACATACCATTAAGTTTCCACACTGCCCCCGGCAAGCTCATTCAGGGCCGATCTGAAATGTTTACATGATTCAACAAAATTTTTTTGGGTGTGTTATAAAACTGAAATTAACAACACTTAGGAGATCCCATGAAAATACATATGCTAATCTTAACATTGATAACGCTCGCCATGGTTTTGCCTGCAACTACTTGCTTGGCTGAATCGGTTGAGCACTGCAGCGGAGAAGTTCAAACCGCTAGTGGCATGGCTGAATACAATTATTCATTATCCTTTTCTACCGGAGTACAGCAGCCTGGTGCTGATGCTCCAACTCTTACAACAAGTGAAGGACGGGAAGAGATGACTGCATATTTAACTCTGAATACAGATGAATTAAACAAATCATATGAAATTACTGATAGTAAAGGAATTGTTCTTTCCGATAATACAAAGGAGAACCTCTTAGATTTTTTTAAAAAGCACGGTCCTGAGAATAAGTACTCCATTAAAACAAAAGCTGCCTTAGCCAACGCGAAATCATGGCAATATACATCTGAGCTTGTAATTCTTAGAGAAGTTACAACTATATTTAACTATGAACATTTTTATAATGTTGAGACAGATAATAATTTTGAACATGAATTAACATCAGGCGAGGGAGTAGAACCCAATATAAATCACCGAATTTCAATTTATCGAAGAACCTTAAGAACCGCTCATACTACAAATGGCATATATAGCGAAACTTTAAAGGTAGAGCTAGTAACGGAAGATGCCGAGCTGCAGGTATTGTGCGGCACCAATCGGCCAAGGAAGTCGCTTTGGAAAAAACTCTTTAGGTAAACACAGACATGACTAAGGTCCATAAAAGATACTTGTTCTTTGTAATATAAATATTTGAATGAGATTTTTGAAAATTAAAAAGGATATATATGAAAAACATACTGGTAACATTAATTTTTGGCGCAATGACTTCATCGATGTGCTTTGCAAAAGTATATAATTGCTCGGCTCAAATTCAAACGGTCACTGGTGAAGCTGTTTATAGTTCCAAGGGGGGGCAGACTCTCGGGAAATTGGGATGTGACTATGATATTACAGTACACCTTCAAACGACACTAGGGAGTGAATCCTTAACAGAGATAAAAGTGCCGGCTAGAGATTTAGATAGAATTTATAATATTTCCCCAGACGGTGGATTTGTATTTACTGAAATGGTAAAGGCTAATTTGCTAGAATATATAAAAACTGAATTAATACCTTATAAGTTTAAACAGGGTGGCGCTGACTATTCGCCTGAACTAAAGGTTGCGGTAGCTGGATCTAAATGGAAAACAACAAGTCGGTTGTACCGTTTTTCGTATGAGCAACCAAATAATTCAATAGATGATGTTCAAAATAGTAGAATTACAATTTATCGTATTACCCAACGAGAATTGATATCGAAAAAATGGTCATTAACTGAACTTTTAAAAGTAGAATTGGTAACTGAAGATGCGCCATTTGATTTAGAATGTCGTGAAAGCATCTTTGCCGATATATTCCAAGGCGCAAGTCGCTGTCGATAGAAAGTACACCTCTGGAAGACACCAACCTCTAGGAACAATTTCAGGCCTTAAAATTAAAGACAAAGAAATTCAATACAAGCCTCAGTCTAAAAAACTGGGGCTTCTTTTTTTTCACATTAATTCAGTGGCAAGAAAACAACGCTATTCTCATAGTCACCCCCTAACAGCATCCAAGAAGTCTTGTTTTTTCAAAATGTTAAGTATAAATAGGCCCTTAAATACTTAAGAGAAAAATAAGACCTTTCTAAGGGCCTATTTAAGAGGCAAATAAGGGCCTTTACGTAATTAATTACGAGAAAAAAATTCACGGTCATCTAGCTTTTCAATTAGCACTGTGGTTAAAAAATGGGTTCTTGGCCCGTTGCTAAACAATAGGAAGCAAATGAGTTTTTACAAGGTTCAATTTTACTCAAGCGTTGCGATTTTTATCGCAATGGAATTAGCTATTTGGCTTAGTCCAGCTCATTTAATTTTTTTTGACATAAACTTCGCCAATTTAACTTTGTATTATATTGTCCTTTCTTGGGTGTATACGCTTGGGTTCTTTGTAAAGAGTGAAATAGAACTGAAAAAAAGCAAAAGCATTGACCTTATTAACCATGAACAAAAAATACTTTTGAATAAACTTACCAGTGAATCTTATTCATTAAAGGAAAGAAATGAGAGGCTCCAAAAAAGAGTACAGTACCTAGAAGGTGTAGAGAAAAATTTTGAAGCGTACAAAATTCAAAATAGAAGTGCCAAAGAGGCCAATCAACAGGCCCTTCAAAGTTTTCTCTAGGGAATATGACAAGTGGCAAATATAACCAAAAGAGACGAAGCATTAATAAAAAGAATTGCGGAACTTGGAATGCTTTCGACTAATCAGATCAGTGAACTATTTTTCGAGGGTGTGGCCAACACAACCGTCCTTCGTCGTCTCAGGATACTTGAAGCATCTAAATTTTTACGACGAGTAATAGGACTTGATACAAAAGAGTGTTTGTGGATCGTGACGGCCTTGGGTGCTGAACTGGTAAGCATCAAAATTGTAAAAACAAAATGGAGCAAGCACATGATCGAGCACGATCATAAATTAATTGCTCTGCGTTTAGTTTTAGAAAGAGTTGGTGTTGCCCATGCTTGGATGCCGGAACATGAAATTAGATCGCACATGTTTAAAAAATTTGGGTTGGATAAAATAAAAAATAAAATTATCCCCGACGGATTTATTGGCATTGAGGTTAATGGAAAAATGGAGTCAGTGGCACTTGAATTGGAACTTACACTAAAAACTAAAAAGCATTACCGAAATATTATGAGTCACTACCAGGACAAAACAGATCTTTACGCTGTTTGGTACATTGTTCCAACTAGCTCAATGATAAAATCAATTAAGGAAACTTGGAGTAAAAAATATGCTTCTGGCTCTTCTGGCGTTAACGTTTATTTTAGTGACCTGAATGAATTAATGAATAATCCACTGGAAACAAATCTTGTTGGTTTAAATTCAGTAATTAAATTAAGTGAATTATTTACGCCTTTAGAGGTTTTAAGTGTCCCGTCGCCTGCTCAGGTGGTGAGCACCCTGGTTGAAAATAATTTAGCGGAAAAAAATCAATTAACTTCTGAAATTCACTCACCAAGTTAGGATATTAAAAAACAGAGAGGAGTCCGGCATAACCACTGACTTGAGTGCGCGTACGTAACAGCCCCCTCAAGTCAGTGGTTATGCCGGAAGAGAGTATAGAAGTAGTAAGAGTTGGTGAGTGAATCAGGATTAAGAAAGATATTAGATAGTAATATATATTATAGGATTAGGAAATGAGATTGATAAAATAGATGAAGATAATTGTGAGAATGAAAGTTTATTGATTGTGAATTATGTAAATGGAATTAGAGAATATTATTTTAAAAGTTATGAAAAGTATTTTGAAGTTGATAGGATTTATTTTTTTATTCATAGAAGTTTAAAATTTTTTATTAGACTCCTTAAAGTTGTTTGATAAAACTTTTTTCTAGATCACAGACTTCAAATTATTTTTCAATGAGTGCGAAAAGTTGAATCAATGAGCGTGTGATTTTTTTTAATGCAGCTTGTGGTTTTCAACTATAAACATTTCTTACGCATTTAATAAATCAATTTTAAAATTCTCTAAAGTTTTAAAAAAGTTCTCAGTTATCTTCTCATCCATTCCCTCAATTCTTGGCCTGGTCACAGTCCACCTCTATTGTAAACCATAGCACGATGAAAGCTCATGGGCCTCACAATTGGCCCAAGGAGCGATTATTTTTTATCTTTAGCTAGGTCTTTTGCGTATTGATTAACGACGTTTTCAATGAGCTTTAAATACGGAACACCAAGCCTGTCGGCCTCATCTCTTATTGCGCAAACTTCAGTTGCATAAATCCGAAGATTAATGGGAATTGTGCCCGCATCAGGATCAATCCTCTTTGGATCAACTCTTTTAAATTTTGATAAATCGTATTCATCACTCATGCTTCTAATACCTTTTTAAAGTTTATCAATAAGGCAAGACTCAATCGCCATTACTTCCGAAAGTCCGGCGGTCTTGGCTATTTTTTTCGCCAACTCCACGCTTACCGATTGTCTTCCTTTTTCTATATCGCAAACAGTACCCTTAGCCATTCCCAATATATCTGCCATTTCTTGTTGAGTTACTCCCATCGAGTTTCTGGAAACCCTAAAGAACATTCCAAACGTTAACCGGCCAACTTCTGGTTCTAATTTTTCAATAAGTGTTTTAGTGGTCATTTAAGCGACATCTTTATTTGTTAATATTTCTTTAACCATAGACACTGTTTCTCTTGAAACTAATTCTCCATTCAGGTACTGCTTTAAAACTGAATTAATTAGTGTCTGATAAGGTAATCCTATTAGCTCAGCTTTATCTTTTATATCCGATACGATAATTGCATCAAGTCTCAAGTGAACCGACATCTTTAATGCTTCAGGATCGGCCTCTCTTTTAGGTCTTTGCTTCATTGATTTTAAATCATATTCATTTTTCATTTTAAAGCTCCTCGTAATCTTTTATTTCTTTATTAGTTGCCCTTCTGGCTGAGATGATTCTTATAGTGCTTGCAACTTTTTCGCAAAATACTACCATTAGGATTCTGCTTTTTTCCGAGTGGCCAATTGCTATAAATCTTTCTTCGGTGACCGAATGGTCTGTGTCGTATAGCTCTTTGAGCATCGGATCGGCCCACACTGTTTGGGCCTCCTCAAAGGATATTCCATCATGATTCTTTTTATTGCTTATATTTTTATCTTCGTCCCATTCATACTTCATGAATACCGTTATGTCACAATATGTACACATTGTCAACTTGCTATTAAGGCGTGTATTTTGGTATCCAATCGGCTACCGTAAGACCGAGGTCACTATGATTAAAGCAGGAATACCGCACGAAGAAGGATTGATTAAATGGCTTAAGCAAAGTCCTGAAAGACAACGCGAATACCTTAAAGCATCGATCGAAGAAAACTCCGACATGCCCCAAGCTATCATGATGGCCATTCGAGAAATAGCTCTCGCGCGCGGTTACGAGGCCCTCGCTAAAGACGCAGGCCTAAGTCAAAAATCTCTTTATAAAATTCTCTCCGAAGACAAAGATATCAAGCCCCGATTTGAAACAATTGCGCAAATCGTGAAAGCACTGGGAATGCGTATAACTGTTGAGCCCATTGAAAAAGATTTATCTAAAAATGCCTCATCCTGATCTAAGTTTGTTTTTGATTAAAATAAAATATTAATTATTAACTGGCGGAAAAAAATTATCTAATCTTCTTTTTCTTCATCTAGAATAAGAATTTCTTCTGATGTTTCAGGCGATGCTGGGTCAGTTTCTTTGAAATAGATAACTTTCCCATTATGGCCCATTAATTGTTTTACTCTTTTGGCCAGAATGATGCCTTCCTTATTAAAGTTGTCCCAGTCAAAATTTGGGTTTGGGCGAGCACTGCTCCAGCTCATAGTTTCATCATATTTTTTGCTCCAATTCTGTAAATCCTTTTCTAGGTCAATTACTTCATCTGAAACTTCAATATGATCACGAAGTTCAGTCATAACGCCTTCGTCATTTTGATCCCATAATCCGCTGGAATAGTATTCAGGCATAACTTTAAGATAGTATTCTTTCATATTTTTTAAACCCAGTTTTCTATATTGAGGCCATCAACTCTTTTAAATTCTTTTGTATTATTTGTAACCAAAACAAAATCATTTGCCATTGCAACCGAAGCTATTTGTAAATCATAAGGCCCGATCACAATCCCCTTTCTCTCTAGTTCTGATCGCACCTTTCCAAATATCTCGGCGCTGGCCAAATCAAAGTTCACTATTTGAAATGGTGATAAAAATCCCTTCAGTGCTTCTAAATTTTTATCTACCTGCTTGCTTTTTTCAACTCCGTAGTGAAGTTCAGAGACAGTTACAGACGAAAGATAAATCTCGTTTTTCTTTTCATCCTTTATAATCGACTCTAGTTTTTTCAAAACCTGCTCAGGAGATTTTTTAATAATATAAATACAAATATTGGTATCTAGTAAATAGTTCATTAAAAATCTTCCCTCTTTTGCATTTCTGGTTGATTCCTTTCGCTCATAAAGTCATCGGAGAAGTTTTTTATACTACTCCTAAATGCAAACATTGATTTAGCGATTGGCAGTATTAAAATACCTTCGCCGTATTTTTGAACGCTGACTTCGTCATCGTCGAATCTGAACTCTTTTGGTAGTCGTACCGCTTGACTCTGGCCGTTCATAAAGACTTTTGCTTTTTTCATAAAGCCCTCCTAATTAAGCTTAGTATATATTAAAAAGTATATACTGTCAATGTTTGCTACTTGACCGATTCGCGCGGCTACTCAAACAAACACTAGTCTAAAATAGTCCACTACTCGCTCCAATTGTCCTAAAAATCACTGGGCATTTTCCTCCTTACCGACAAGCGTTCTTATGGGGCAGAGAAATAATGCCCAGTCATTTTTTTTAATTATTATTAAATAATAAAATTTATGGCTAAGGCGCTTCTTATGATTTTATCATCTAGTAATAGAAAAATCGTAAATCAAAAAGGACTTCTTTTATGATCTCTCCATCGGAATGCGCTGAATTACTCCACTTAACAGATGCCAGAATTAAACAATTATTTAAATCAATTGTTCCTGAAAGCGAAATAGTTCGAACAAAAGCTGAGAACGGGAAAATTAGAATGACTCCCCCTCAGGTGAAAAAAGTAATAGATTCTCGAAATGCAACTTATAAACATACAATAGCAACTTTCGGAAATGAAAAAGGTGGCGTAGGTAAAAGTTTAATCACTATCAATGTTGGTATCCGACGCGCACAACTTGGAGCCAGAGTTTTAATAATTGATCTTGATCCAGAAGCTTGCGCCACCAATTTTCTTCTTAAGGAAGAATACATCGGTAAAGATTTCTACACTATGCTAGAAGTATTTAAAGATGGACTTCTTTTTAAAGATGCGATCATTCCAACAAAATATGAATATCTCGACATCGTACCATGTAGAGGTAAATCACGAAGGGCCGATAAATTTGTTCGAGATGAAAACTTAGGCTCGCTAATTAAATCCAGACTAAAAGGACTAAGTGAAATTTACGATTTAATTTTGTTCGAAGTGCCACCTACATTTTCAAATATTATTGCTTCCGCCTACATCGCAAGTGACATGGTAATCATTCCCACTTTTCCCGATTCTTGGTCACTAGAGAGCGTTCTATTAACAATAGAAGACATAAACGAGATGGCCGAAAAATGGCAAACCAAGACTCCTGAAATTAAAGTTATTATGAATAAATACAGAACCGATAGACTAGCTTCCCAAGAGGCTTGGGAAACAATGACAAGAGAGATGGTTAACTACCTCCTTCCTTTTCAAATAAAAGAGTCTGCTGATCTTCAAAACTCAATCAATAACAGTAAATCTTTATTTGAAACACATGCCCCAAAAGCGGTAAAAGATTCTTTTAATATGCTTGCGGACTTAGTTTGCCCTTTAAATTATAGCGATAAAAAAAGAGTGAATCTTCAATAGGGTAAAGTATGAGACCATTACGTAGACAATCAAGAACTGAAGAAGTTTATGTTCCACCAGAGAAGAGAAATTCCTACCTAGCGGAAGATGAAGCGGTGAACGCAAAAACATTTAGCATTGAAGAAGTAATCAACCTACAGGGCCTTTCTAATGATTCAGAAAAATCAGAATTGCCAATAAAAAAAGGTGAGCTAACAAGGCCACAAAACATCCTAAAGCGGAAGGACAACGCTTTAAAGAATATTGAAACCAAAACAGACAATTTAATCGCAAAAGCCAAACAGGTAGCCCTTGAATCACAAGTTAAGCAAATAGCCATTCGAACAAAGAAAGAAGCATCTATTTCTGAGTTTAATTGTCTAAAGGGCTTAGCTAAATTAATAATCATTCATATTAAAGATAAAATAATTTATGATGACTATCTCAAAAAATGGATTTCCATAATAGACACAGAAGATCTCAAGTTAATTACAAATAAAACTGCACACCATTTATCGGTTCAAATTGCACGATTGGAAAAACAGGGTTGGTTTCAAATTATTAATTCAAGAAGTAATGGAGTTAGGTTGCTCGAGATAGACCCAGATATTTATACAGCTAAAACAGTTTCGAAAATCTCGCAAAATACTATTATTTGAATTCTATGCCCCCCCCTACACAACCCTACAACACTTTCACTGCACCACGGCTCTACAGCAACCCTACACAACCCTACAACATTTTCACTGCACCACAGCCCTACAACAACCCTACACACGACACCAACAACCGTTTCAAACAGTGACTTCACGATATAATTAATCTTGGAAGGGGAGATCTTTAAGCAGACTTCTTAATAACCATCAGAAGCCTTTAATTCTTTTCTAGAGGGGTTTTTAGCTGATGGACTCAGATAACTACATTCTCGAACAATAAGCTATAAAAACGCAAATTACAGGCTCAAATGTGATCCCTTGAAATCATTTCATGATTTACTGCGGTCTCAAAATACAAATCTATCCAAGAAGGTTTTAACTAAAAATCACAACCTGCCTGACTGAAACTGGTTTTGATTAAAATTTTTATTACTGATAGGGGATTTAAGCTACTCGAATATTCACTTCATGCAAGTCGCTTTTTATAACAAATTCCTTATGTAGAATTTCTAGATATCGCATTAATCTATCTACGGTGCACTCATCAAAATTATAATGAAGAATTTTACTAACAACAGACTCATCAATCCCAAGCTCATTTGCAAATTCTCGCTGAGAAATTTTATGAACTTGTTTGTAGATTATAAATTGCTCGCATAAGGCATATTTAACTCTATCTATTGCAGAAGCATTTTTAGGTAAAGCACGAGAAGCCGGGCCATCGTTTAAAAGGGTACGGATTTCTAGTAGCTCTTCTTCGCTTGGAAAATTTTGTTTTTTCATTAATTACTCCGGAACTCGAAACGCATTTACTACACCAAGAAAATCATCACCAATACAAAGTAAAAATATTAATCGATATGGTTTTGAATTCATTTCGAGAGGTTCAACTCTGAAATATTCAAAATCTCCACGAACTGCCTCAGCGTCGTAAGTTTTTCCATTTAGCTCTTTAACTAGTTCCAATATTAACTGGTCGTTAAGCTCTGAATGGTTCTCTTGATAGTGCTGATCAATTACAACCCTATTTAACTGTCTGCCATTTACAGTAATTTTAAGCGAGTATTCTGGACGTTCCATTGAATAAGACAATAGCACAATTTGAAGAATCCGTCAAGTTTATAGAAAAAGAAGGTCTAGACCTGTAATCATAGGCGAAGGAATCGCAAACGGCCGATGGCCATGAACCATTACTCATGTTCACAGGATTTTTTGAGTGTCCAATAATTTGACACTCTATTGTAAAAAATTCAATAACCCCCAAACATAATTAAAAATATTCTACTATAAACTAAATTAATAATGTGGCCCTATTGCTACACACTAGGAGATTTTATGAAAGCTTTTTTATTCACACTGCTTACATTTACTACCGTTTCATCTTTTGCATCAGTGGTAAAGTGCGATATCTACAGCAGAAATGAAAGCGGAAATTGGGATCAAGTAGACTCACTTCGTTTAGGAAATATTAAATATGGAACTTTTCTACAAGAAGCAGGACATGACATAAAAGGACTTGAAGGAAAATATATTAATGTTGCTATAGGCGGAATTGAAAATAAAATGACTGCATCTATTGATATTTTAGATGGAGGCTCCTTATATGCAGGTGGAAAAAAGATTTTAAGCGCCCAAGGGTCTATTGAGCAAGGATTGTCGGCAGCAGCTTATGAAAAAGGTATCTCTCTCCTTTGCTCTCTTGAGAAATAATCTTAAAGCACTAACTTTAATTACAAGATGCGTTTTTAAAGACAAGCAATTTTGATACAAACCCAGACTTAAAAAATCTGGGTTATTTTTTAAAAGTCGAACTATGCAACAATTTTATTAAGTGGATCGCCTACGTCTTGACCATCTTCATAAA
>JAVHRK010000093.1:0-3157 GCA_036171615.1 Bacteriovoracaceae bacterium | reverse complement strand
TTTGTATTGGTGACATTGTCATTGAGCGAATCACTCCCTTTCGATCAATTATTTCCTTAAATAAGAAGAGCCATATTCTAAAAGCAGTTTTTCAGTCCTAAAAGAAAAAAATCAACCAGAGAGACCGCCAGGTCATCATTTCATAAGGGGGTGCAGCTTCCGAATTTCAGGGAAGGAGTGGGGGATTATGCTTTAATTCGTCCTAACGTTGAAAATGGTTTTTGTTGCTAAGAATTGAAATTGATCCCTCGCTACTAACTTATTATCAATTTTCGCACCACCGGGGCGATATCTTTTTAATAAATGTTCTGGATTTAAAAGAGTATCTTCAAGTTTTTCTGTAACGTCAGTAGTTTTTAAATCAAAAGAGGCAATTGGTAAAATTATTACCTCTGCATTTACTATTGAACAAGAAAGGAAAAGAAATATTGCTACAATTAGTGTTTTCAAAATGATTCTCCTGGGAATATCTCACGTGGTGTCTTTATCGTTGAGCATCTTCTAAACACATTAGAAACAAAAGATTGGCAATTATTAATTAAGCTAAAGTGACCTAATGGTTTCCCAAAATCAAGTTCAGCATTTACGCAATCCTCATCAATGTTTAAAATTTCTTTGCATGTTTCTGCAACCTGATTCGAGTGATCTATTATAAATACAAGTGTTGCATATGGTGCTTCAAATTTATCTCCAATTTGCTTGTCAGTTATTTGACCGCTTCCCATACCGGCTATTTTTGTGTCAGTCTTAATCCAGTGATGTTCAACTAATCCGTGGAGAATTTGCGCCCTTCGATGACAATCCTCAACTTTTGAAAAGCTGGTAAATGAATAGCTAAGGATAATGAGCGTAAAGATGTATTTCATGCTTGGTTCCTAATAAGTAGAGTCTAGAAAAATTACTAGTTCTTTTGTTAATTATGACACGGTCAAAAATCGAGTGTTTCAATCGTGGTAGTATTTACATGGTGTTATTTTTTAGACAGATTTTATATGTTGAGAATTATTTACTGTGGAGTTAGAAAAAGAAAGGCCCCATCTTTTCTGGAGCCTTTCTTGGAATATAATTTTTGTAATTACTCGTCAAAACTATTCAATTGATAGAATTTCCTGAGCAAGTTCAGCATCAGAAAGTGTTAAGTTAGGATTTGATTCTCTGATTGCAGCTATAGCACTATCAAAAGCTACTCCTCGAATTGCACCTTCAGAAGCTAAAAAAGTCGCGGCATCGTCTTGAGCATTAATAACTTTTAAATCGATACTGCCAGTTGTTGAAGTGCCGTTAAATCTTGAAGAAAGCGCTTAAATAAGAAGAGCCATATTCTAAAAGCAGTTTTTCAGTCCTAAAAGAAAAAAATCAACCAGAGAGACCGCCAGGTCATCATTTCATAAGGGGGTGCAGCTTCCGAATTTCAGGGAAGGAGTGGGGGATTATGCTTTAATTCGTCCTAACGTTTTTTTGAAAGTATATTTTCTAAGTCCTCAGGCAATTATTAAAGTTGAAGTGGTTATTCCTATTGCAAAAGTAATTATTACATTAAGCTTTTCTCCTAAATAATTTCATGCAAGAACTTACGTGTTCATAAAAAATAAAATTGAATAAAGTGGTGTAGCTCTTTATACGATAGTAAATACGACACAAGAATATTTAGAATCTCACCGTCGCTTGCTTTTAACTGAAAGCTTAAGAACAGTCATTCATCTTAGTCCTGACATCGACTGTCTAATAGTAAGAGAATGCGATCTGTGCACAGTCAACAATTCTGCACAATAGAGAAAATCGTCAAGGTGGGTATAGGTCAAATTAGAGGCATAATCCCCCACTCTAGTTCCTTAAATTCATGAGCTGCACCCCCTAAGTACAAGGATGCCTGCAGCCACTTATATGATTTTTATTGTTGGAATTCGCTAAAATCTGCTTTTGAAATATGGTTGCTCTTATTTAAGTATTACCAATACTCTCGCCATCAATGCAATTAACGACGGAACAATCATAGAGCTTCAAGGTTATGACCAACTCAAGCCGGAAGCTAAAATTGGTAATAGCCGCATCGATATTTTACTGACAAAAAATAATTCCCAAGAACAGTGTTATGTCGAAGTAAAAAATGTGACTCTGATAGATGATGAAGGCCACTGTCTCTTTCCCGATGCGGTGACAACAAGAGGGCAAAAACATTTAGGAGAATTGCTTGAGCTAAAAAGAAAAGGAATTCGTGCAGTCATGCTTTTTATTGTTCAACGGGAAGATTGCCATAGCTTTAAATTGCACAACCAAATTGACCCTATTTACTCACAACTACTCTGTAACGTGATAAAGGAAGGAGTAGAAGTTTTGATCTATCAATGTCAGCTATCCCCTCATGAAATAAAAGTTCACCAACGGATAAACATGACCCATCTCAGCAAATTAGCAGAGTATTAACATATATTATACTGCTAATAGTTATGGCCTATATGTATCCAGAGCAGTAGTTTAAAATTATCAAAGATCAAAGGAGATTTTATGAAAAGTTTATTAGTATTTAGTGTGGTTTCTTTATTAAGTGCAAGTGCTTTTGCAATGCCTGGTTACTTTGAAAAATTTAAAAAAACATATCCAGCTGCTAAAGCAATAGCTAAATGTACTATATGCCACAACGGTAGCGGCTATAAAGATAGAAATGATTTCGGCAAAGACTTTGCGAACAATGGTCATGACTTCAAGGCAATTGAGGGATTTGATTCAGACGTTGACAGTTTCACAAACCTAGCGGAGATCACTGCAGGAACTCTACCTGGAAATAGAGATAGTCATCCAGCACTATAATTTTCTTATCAGATTTTTATCATAAAAAAGGGAGTAATTACTCCCTTTTTCTTTTATCTATTATAAGTTCTTAGGTCGTGACAAGTCATTGTACAGTTACCACCAGTAGCAGTTTTAGTGAAATTAATTCCTATTGGTTGCCCATTCATTGACCATGAATCACTGATAAAGACTTCATTTTTTGATCCATGAGAATCATGGCAAATTTTACAAGATTTAGATTCTTCTACCACATGCTTCCAGTGAAGATTTTTTGTAGTTGATCTAAAATTAGTCGTTTCAACATCTTCCTTATAACGTTAGGACGTCTATCAAAAAGTAAGTCAAGAAAAAAGATCCCCTGTTACAA
>JAVHRK010000092.1:0-15520 GCA_036171615.1 Bacteriovoracaceae bacterium | reverse complement strand
TATACTTAGGGTCATCTTTAATCAGTTCGAATCTCACTAAATTTCTGACAAACACTCTTTAAATTAATCGCACCACGAGACATTTTTATTGGAGCTTCCAGAGGCGAAGACTTCCATTCATTGGTAGATGTAATGGCAAGTCGATCGTGCATATCTGTTCTGCCAATGTTTTTTAATGCACGTTCAATTCTTCTTGAGATGAACTCGTCTTCGCAAATAAAGATAACCAGAGATATTGAGGACAGGTCAGAGTAGTTCCACAAAATGGATCGGTATCGTGTCTCCGACTTCCCACGCCTCTCATATTCAAGTGCAACAGTTCTAAGCCCATTTGGTAGTTGTACTTTAAAAATGGCATCTGGAAATTTCATATCGCCATCTTTATTTGAAATCATATAATCTTTTTGGTTTAGCATTTTTAATTCTCTTTCAACCTTCCATGAATGAATATAAGAAGCCTGCTCCATTTCATAAAGTGATCGAGCAACAAGTTCATCGTGATCTACGTGATTGGCCGGGACAGGATTAACGACTGACCAATTTCTTGCATGAAGAAAGGCCTTTCCCTTTTCATCTAAAATCCATTTCCCAAGTAATGAACTTGCAGTATGTTTTTTAATATATCCATTCTTGCGTAGGTGAGCGAGTTGTCGTTCTTGCCATCGTCTATCTTTATTCGGACAAAAATAGCGACACCAATCGCGCGTACCTAATACTCCAATTTTTCCTAGATACCGAAGGGCCTCTACAACATTACTAGACATTAAATAGCCGCTACTATAACGATGCTCCATTACTCAACATCCCAGTGTGCTGGTTCAACAATGATGTATTCAAAATGACCATCAATATAACGATTGCCTGCAACTTTGCCTTCAATCCATCGAGCTTCAACTTTAGGATTTTTTAGATCAGGCATATGCCCCTGCTTTGAGAGTTCGGCCTTTGCATTCTTTTGCCCATTTTCATAAGCTTCCTTCTTTTTCTTTTCACCGTTTTCAAAAATTGCTGAACCCGCAAAAGCCCCAGCAATTCCTCCAACTGCTGATCCAATAATAACGTTACGAGTTCTATATTCCCCATTTTTTCCCGGATCGACGATACCGCCAAGTGCTGCACCTGTTCCTGCGCCAAGAACTCCACCGAGAGCAGTGCTTTTAGTTTGAGTCGCGCATCCTGACGCTATAACGGAAGTCATAATAATGAGCTGGACGAATTGAGATTTTCTCATGCTGCTGTCTCCTGATTTTTTAAAAGTGATTGTGCAAATGATTCTTCAGACGCCTTCTGCTTTTCTGGGCTATCCAAAACAAGATCAATATTTTTCAAAACTGAGTGAGCTACCTTTGGAAGTTCTACCGCTGGAATGTCATCTAATTTCTGAAATTTAATCTTTATTGTCTTTGTTCCTCTTTCATGTGGAATAACCATCATGGCTTCGCCCAATCCAAGTTCTCTCTTGAAAGAGTTAGGATGAACAACGAATTCTTCAACTTCACGAGCTGATACATCTCCACTTTTATGCTTTGATAAAGCACCGTGTTTTTGCCTTTCAGTGTATTTAAAAGTCGCATTAGTACCAATGACTTTTGAAAAATACTCAGCAGATTCTGGATCATTACCGCGCATAAAAACTTTAATGTTAGAGTTCGTCAGGATAGTATTTGCTACAGAATCACCAAGAGCTGTGATATCACCGAGGGCCTGATGAGCAAAAACAACACCAACATTTGCACTTCTGGACTTATTTAAAATAGAAACAAATCCCGGGTAGAGGTATTCGGAAAAGTCATCCAAAAATACCGAAAAGAATTTTTGTACTTTTTCTTTACTCCTATGACGATTGGCCACTGCTGCTTGAAGTGACTGGAGTACGAGCTTTCCAGTGGCTTTGCCGAGAAATGGAGATAGCAATACTGGCAATTGAAAATAGACAATGAGATTTTTTTCCAAGGCCTCATCAATTGTGAAGGTATTTGTTTCAGCGTTAAAAAGAGTTGCTGTCTTTCCATTTGCGAAATGTGAAATGGCCGCTAGTAAACCACTTGTTCTCGTATCCCTTTCACTTGCGGATAATGATTTATAATATTGAATCCAACTTTTCAGGCCATCATCGCTGGTTTTGTCGCCAAGCTTTTCTAAAGACTTGGGATTAGAAATCGCTCGATGGAGTTTTTGAAATGTTGGAACTTCTTTGGCCGCTTCAAAAATACGCATGACTTGACCCATGACTTCATACTGAAGACTTCTATAATGCAGATTTTCAAATTCAAATGAATTAAAAACTCTTTCAGTTATTTCTTCTGCTGATCCTCCGATTAGCGGATTGAACTGATGTGATTCCTCTAAATTAGAAAAGCTTACCAAACGAAAATCTTTTTCTCGTCCAGCGCTTACGGTATATGCCCAAAGTTTGTCTAATAAGGCCCTTTCAGATTTTCCGTCAACAATTAAAAGTCCTTTTCCTGCGTGAAGATCTTGTATGGCCAAAGGGACAATCACAGATTCTGTTTTTCCGGCATTTGTTGTTCCTACAACTTGAGTGTGCATGGCCCGTTGATTAGTTTTTAACCACACTTCTTTTTTATCATCAGTCATTCCACAAAATACTGAATCATCAGTTTTTTTAATAACTGCTGCTTCAGCTTGGTTACGTTCTCTCGTTGTTCTTGTTATGAACCATAGAATCGTACCAATCAAAACTAAGGCAATTATTAGGTAAATTGCAAAAATAAAATGATGCTTTGGTTGTTTGAGCCAAGCCAAAAACATGTCCCATAAATGAAAAAGCAACATAAAACCAAGCCCACCAATAACCAATAATTCAAATTGTGAATTGCCTTGCTTATTTTCCATAAGTTGCTCCTGGGTCGCGAAATAGAAAGGGTTGATTCAAAACAATATAGAACTCGACACCCATTTGGAGTTCAATCCATTTTTTTTCTTTCTTCATATCTTCGGCTAAAGAATTTGCACGATCTTTAGCCGTTTCTGCGATAGCGTTCTTCATACCATTTCCATGGCCACCATCATTTGATCCAAATTGCCCTCGGGACATCGAGCCTTCTGCATAAGCGCCGATGAGTCGTATCATTGCTTGTCCTGTTGTATTTTTTAGAGATTCTGATTTTACGTTTCCATCCACGCCAATTTGCCCATCACGTCCTACACCAATTCCAGATAAGGGGCGCTCGCGGCCATCTGGCATTATGATTGATGTCCAACTGATCTGTGCTCGTTCGGTTGAATCATCAAAAGAAATATCACCAATTAATTTTGCCCCTTGAGGAATGGCAACGTCATTTTCTTGCATGACATCTTTTGAAACGAATCCCATTATTGGCATTGCCTGATTTGCCACAATCGTTTTTTCTGCAAGTCGCACGAGAAATCTAGTGCCTGCTGGTAACTGAGTTCTTGAATCGTTGCCACCTCTGGATAGAATCATTGTCCCATTTCGGTCTGATGTCCCTGATCTGGCTGAACCACCTCCGCCAATACTTGCCGGCGAATTTTCTTTGTAGAGATAATTAAGTGATGAATGCACACTTGTAGTATTCGCACTTGATGCCTGCAATTGATTAACTGTTTCTTGGGTAGGATCATTTTCAGATGGAGCTGACACCACTGTTCCAGAGTTAGTTTTTTCATGAAAGCTTATTTCTTGCGGTTTAGTTATTGGCCAGAATGTAATTCCAAGAATTAAAATTACAATCACTAAAATAATTAAAATTTTAATTTTGTTCCAATTGACCTCACGTTTTTTTATGAAAGGTTTAGAGTCTTTCATGAAAAATTCTTTTATCCTTTGAAGAGGTGCTCGTTTAGGAATTATTTCCATGAATCCACCTTTTTAATTGTTAAAAAAGTTGTCTTATCTCGCTTAATCTCCAATCTAAAGGTTTCACTACTTTCAAAATCACTTGCCAGTAGTTGCAAAACACTCTGCACTTTTGTATGAGGAGTGATTTCAAGAGAGGATAAGATGAGATTGTTAATAGGTCTTGTTTTACCTCCCTGAGTAATCCATATCCATTCTGGATGGATGCTTTGCTTTTTTTCACTCGTTAGGTAAAACTCAATTTGTAATATTCCATTTTTTAGTTTTGCGACTCGTTTTGTTTCCAATAAAATATCACCATTTCGAAAGCTTCTTTTAAACTCAATCCATTTGATTTCTGAAACTTCTATTTTTTCTTTGGGATTTTCTAAATAGACAACGTAATCCGCAACCGCACCCGCTCCTGATATCAGTTCAACATTGTATCGCTTCCAATCTGTATAAATATAGATATTGGTTTTAGCACTTGGTTCTAGAGGTTTAATGGTGACCGCCTGATCAAGGTATTCAACCTTGAAGGCTTCTTGGTCGCCAACAACAACACTTTTTGGTCGATCAGGTACTTGAATAATTGTCGCAATTCCCAAAGCTGTTCTGACTGTTATTATTTGATCTCCAATAACACTTACTCGACGAACTCTTGTATTCGCTACAGCTACAGTTGTGATCAAGCTTAATATTGTTATACAAATAAATTTAATCATTATTGTTCCTCTTTTTCTTTTGTAATATAAATTCCCCATGGGTTTTCCTTTGTTCTTGGCCCACTTTCAAAACTTAGTTGCAACTTTAAATTTCCTGCTGCTTTTAATCCCTGAATTGAAGTCACTCGATCACCTGTGACAAACGCCGTTCCATCTTTTATATTGATTTCAATATTTGCTGGATAAACTTTTTGAGCAACTTGTTTTTCCAGAGAAAAGTGAATGATATTTGCCATGGCTTCACCAAAGGCCTTCTGACTTGTTGGACTTACAAAAAACGATGAATCTGCTAGTTTCTTCTGCACATCAGATGGCACCCATGTATATCTTTTTTCAAGATAGCGATTAATTCCTTCTCTGATTAGATCTTCTGCTTTTGGCATTTTTGTTTTTTCTAAAATTTTTCCTTCAGGGGTCAATGTCAAAATAACGGGTTCTTGATTGGTCAAAGAAAAAATCTCAAAAAAGCTCGCGAGAACTAAGCAAAGTGCCACCATAGAAAATATTTTCAAAAATTGATTCGAATGTGAAAGATCACCTAACATTTTAGGAAATTGAGAATTTTTTAATTGTTTTGTATCCATAAAACTCCTTAAATTTACTTAGCCTTAAAACTTTCAACTCTTTTATTCACATATTCGCGTCTAGCATCTATAACTGCTTGAGCTTTTCTTGCTTTCACTAACCTTGCAGGGCCAGCTGCCATTGCTGCAACACTTGTTGCTCCAATATTCGACGACATTGATTGCAGTCCACTTCCAACAAGCGATCTCACCATCATAGGAGTCATTAACATCGCAATTGCGATGACAAAATTCATCACAATCAGTGTGAGATAGCTTCCTTCGGCTCGATAAGCATCACCAAATGAAAGTGCTGCGAGCATTGCCCCTAAAATAGCCCAAACTATTTTCCAGCATGCAACTTCAATCATTCCTTTAAAAAGGTTTTGAGTTATTTGGGCCGTACTCGCAAACATATTAAAGAGCAGAAGTAGAGGAGCCGAGATCATAAAGAAAATCCAAAAAAAGTGATACATTGCTATCGTCAAATACCTAGCGACATAAAGTACGAGGTAGCTCAAGAATGAAAGCGTAGCGATGAGTAAATCATTAAACTGCAAAAGAATACTCGTTGGTGAGAACGAATAATTTTGTGATTTCTCCTGAGCCATTCTTATAATCGCGTCTAAGCTGTTAAGGTGATCAATTCTTTCCGCAATTCCATCGGCAATGAAAATGATTGCCTTGCTTATGTCTGGAAAAGCTACAAGCAGTAGAGTCGAGATCACTGCGCGTTTTATAATATCTATAAAATCAGGACTTCCCTGAGGGGATTTAAACCACGTCATCACAACTGATAAAGCAAAAAATACTGGCAGCATTAGATAGTACATTCGTACAAACTCTTGATGCAGATCACGCATCAATGTTCCAAGCAAATCAAAATTTGGCACAATGACCTCCTATGGTGAACCTAGAGGTTTTAAATTTGTTTCTTTCGGTAAAGTTCCAAGCGCATTTGAGATGCCTTCATATTGAGTTTTAAATTGTGATGACTGAAGTTTTTCTTTTCGATTATTCAGGGCCATGTTTTCGCCCATCATTTTTAACATCATCGAGTTTGTTCTCAATACTTGTGTTGTCACTCCAATCAGCACCGCAATTGATTGTGCAGTTAATTTGGCCGCTCCTTGTGGATTGACATTCTTTGCGTGCTCAATAATTCTTTTACTTTCTTGATCTACGTCATCGGCGTAACGAAAGAGTGTACCATTCATGGCAATACTTTCTGAAACGGAGCGATCCTGTGCTGCTTGCAATTTGTACTCACTGGTTTGTGGGATTTTTCCGTACAAATCAGAGATGACGGCCAATACTTGGTCTGCTTGTTCCATACTTCCATAGAGGCCAGGGTTAAATTTAGGATTTAAAACCTGAATGATCGAAAGCCCATCTTTAATTCCACGATTTATATCCTTCATTAAACTTAATGAATCACTTCCAGTTGAAAGAATTTGTTTCAACTGAACGAGCTGCTGAATAGCGTTTGCAAGAATTTGTGTGAGCATCACAATATCGCCGCCAAACATGTCTGCTTTGGCAGGCACTGGAAGTGCTAACGCAATAATTAAAGTAGTTGCGACGACTCGTCGTTTGAAGTTTTTAATCTTCACGCCGCCTCCCTGTGACCTTGAGAAATGCCATTGGGATATTCTGTAGAAGCCTTTTCAATTGCTTCTACGAGAGTTAGTCCATCGGTAGTCAGATAATTTAGATAATTGTTATCACCAGCATCACTTGTGGAAAGCCAATACTCAAATGGACTAGGGAAAATGCGGACAACTTGTCTATGATCTCCTTCAATCATAAATCCTTCTGAAAATTGTCCTTTCTTTTGTTCTAAGGAATTGATCAAATTTAATTCTTGAGAATTAAGTTTAAGTGTATTCTTCAAAATTTCAGTATCACCACGCTGAAGCATGACAAACTTGGTAGCTGTGTTGTTTAGAATGGCATGCCCAATTGGACTAGATACAATTTCCTCAACACCTTGAGTGATAAAAGTAATTCCAGAACCTGTTTTTCTTAACGTCCGCGCGCAATATTCCATAAAGGTTGCTGCCGCATTTGATTTTAAAAGTTCCCATGCTTCATCCAGAATGATTCTTTTTTTAGTCGTCTTATCTCCTTCAACTTGAGTAAGAATAAAATCAGTTAAAATTAAAATCATTACACTTTGAAGATCGGGATAAGCTGAAAGTCCTTTTAGATCAAAAGTACAAATGGAAGCATTTGTGCGAAGTGATCCTTGCCCATCAAGTAATCGGCCGTAAGGACGTTCACCAGTCCAAAGATAAAGCATTTTAGAAATGGCCTTCATAGAATCTTCCTCAAAGGCTGAAAGATACTTTGCCAAATCAGTAAGTGTTGGAACTTCTCCCTTTGGCCGCCTCGATTTATATAGCTCGATAATGGCCCGCTCTAATAAGGCTCGATCAAGTTTTGGAAGTTTTGACTTATCATCTTCACTAACCATAGATTCAATAATCGCAAGCAATGATTTTAATTTCTGATTACTTGGTTCCGCATGGGGATTAGGAATATCAAATGGATTTAAACGGTATTTCTCTGAAAGATTCATTTCTAAATATTGACCTCCCAGAGCTTCTGTTAGTTTTTTATATGATCCACCAATGTCCACAATAAACACGCGATGATTGCGTGCTAATTCTTGAGCAAGGATGCAGTTATTCAAAAAGCTTTTTCCGGCACCAGACGATCCCGTTACAAGTGTGTTGTAATTGGGTAGAGACGGGTCATAGGGATTAAAACTAACAAGACCGTTAAGTCTGTTTCTAAAAATTACCGCAGGGTCTTTATCTCCAATGCGTGGCCCATAGACTGGAAGAAAATCAGCAAGATTATTTGTTTTAATTTTTCTTGCTCGTTCTAAACTAACAGGGGCGGCCGGTAAATTGCCTTTTGCAATCTTCCAAGCTCCAACAGTTTCCTCAAGTCCCTCAGCTCCTTGTAGAGCACGAAACCTTGATAAAACATCTCTTACTTGGCGATTAAGAATTTTATTTCCGTCATCATTAGCAGGCGCTTTTATAACTATTGTCATTTGAGCGGCATAAATTCGTTGACCAGTATTTAAAAGTTCACGAATCAACTCTTCTGTTGAAGATAACTTGGTTTCACTTTCAAGATCAGAGGCTCGATTTCCTGATGTCATGGCCATAGAATGGGCCATCTTTCTTTTTTGCTGTAGTTTTGCCATCTCTTCTGCTTGAGGAGGAACTTCAAAAGTTAAAAAAAGATCATAATGAAATGGCATTCTCATAAAGTTAAAGAGCTGACCTGCAAAGGTAATCTCAGGAAGAGTTTTAAGCGTAATGACTCGATGATAGTGAGAATCTAGTGTGTATTGTTCAAATCCCAAAATCAGATCACCAAATGCTAGCTGTTCTCTTGGAGACTGGGTGGCAAGCCATCCAGAACTCTCAAGTACTTCTATTTCAAAATCATCTTCAGAATGATTTTGAATTTTTGGCACAGGTTCAGTTTTTGTCCTTTTAGGATTTAAAAAACTATAAATACGAGAAATAATCTCTTCTTTAGAAAGATCACTGGATTCAAGCCCAACAGACGACAAGGACGACTTCAAGGAATCAACATTTTGGGAAAGCATTTCTAGTGTCTCTAGATATGACTCATTAACCTTGTCTGAAAAAAATTCTTTCTTTTTAAAGAAAGAGACTTTTTTTATTCCAATCATCGGCGTTCTTAGAAATATTAGAAGCTCTGGGCGATATAGCTCTCCTTTTTCAAGTGAATCATTTAATTTCTGCTCTCTGAATTCTGCAATTTTGGAAATCAAGGGATGAATATTGGCTGATTTTCCTTCAGAATGAGCTTTGATGACATCTTGAAAGTCAGAGCGAACGCCAACCAAAAACTGTACAGTGACTCCTTCGGCGATTGAGTTTAAGGCCGAACGTAGTCCATTCGTAAATTGATTGATCTCTTCATCATCAAGACATTCAATGTCTCGAAGGGTGACTTTAAGTCCTGTCACCAGTGAGCCATCGTTTAAAACGAGATGAGGTTTTGGCAAATCAAAAAAATCCCAATATGGCAGTTCTTCTGAAAAACTTGGATCATCATTTTTTTTCGCTAGCATGAGTCTCCCTTTTTTTAAATTTTCGATAAAGACGATCCGCACTTCCTGCTGCAAAGTAGGCAGGACGTGCGATATATTCGCCTAAGTGTTGTAGATAATTGTCTGGGCGACCTCGCTTCGCAAAGTAGAGGAACAACGCCATTGAAAGCGTTGTTCCCCAAACAAGCACGTAACGAAAAGACGTCCCACCAAAGATCAGGTTTGTAATCGCAAGATTGAAGAAAATGAGAAGTAAGTCTGGTAGTTCAAATCCAAACAACTTACTTTTCATTTCCAATGCTCTTGGAACTGAACTAACTAAAGGCCCTTTTTCTTCCATACAGCACTCCTTTAGCGAACAGTTTGAGCAATAAAGTCCACAATCGACTGTGCTCCAAACCCGATCATTGACCCAATAATTGCGTATGCAATGTGCTGTTTGGCATTCGGGTTTCCTGTGAAAAAGGAGGTGCCCGCAATTGCAATCCCAATTACCGATAGGAGTGGAAGAATGACTCCTGTCAATTTGCTTTTGATGCCATTTAAACTTGTTTCAAGACTGGCATGGGCAAGTTCAGGAACTAAACAGCCAACGACTGCGACTAATGTAAGTAGAACGAATATGTTTTTATTTTTTTTTATAATTTTCAAAGTAACTCCATTTTTAATTTGTACTAATTTCATAAAACAAAAGACTGCTAGGCTACCGCCCTAATGTCTTCTTCAGGTAAAAGCACTGACGATGCATTTCCTTCAGGAAAAATATTCATGTAGATGGGCTTTTCAAAAAGATCAAAGGAAAGCTCAATGCAATTTTGTGACGAAAGGGCTTTTCCATTCCCAATAACATTCCAAAAATATTTATTCTTTGATTGAATATTTTTATTGGCTTCACGGCTCATTACTAAAAAACGTGATGAATCAGTTTTGTTCATGAGTAGAAAAAATTTATCGTTCAGAAATGTCCAGAGTCTGATGGTGTATGTGTCTTGGCCTTCCTTGAGATATGCCATGCCCACGACTTTAGTCTTTTCTAGTTTTCCCATGGCATTTCTTTGAGCTTGGAAAATTTGAAAGCGGTAATATTGTGACTGATTCGATTTGGTTGTAACTTGATCCATAACTTGTTCCTCCTAATAGGATTTTATTAATTTCGTTTTCTTTCATTTGCCGCTGCCACTTTTCTGTTGTTATCCACTGCGTGTGATTCCCAACTTTCACTTGATAAAAAGTAGTCGCACTCATTCTCGTAAAAAATTTTCTAGCTACGAGATACAGGGCCACTAAGCGGCGCATTTGTTTATTTCCGCGGAGACATCAGTTAGAGAGTCCCAGTTGCATTCAGGGCAGTACGGATGGACAGTCTCTAATGGTGTGACGGCCCTACAGCGTGGGCACCTGTGAAATTTTCCTGATCTGTGGTGGCGATCTTTCATTGAGAAATCAAGTTCATCCTCTTCGTCCATGTGTTCGATTTCTTCTAATTCTAAAAGTCGCAATTCTTTGATTCGATCTTTTAGTTTTGGTTTAAAATAGCCGTCCATAATTTCTCCTTCGTTTGACGGGTTAAGTTTCATGAAGGAGCTAAGAGCAAGTTCGTGCCAAGAATTTTTGAATTAAAAAGATTGTGCTGAATTATTAGTTAAGGTTTTGGAATGAATTAGGTAATTGAATTTTTATGAAATGATTGCTGCGAAGTGAAGGTACTCTCATTCGTGAGAGAGTATTATTAGAAATGAGAGGGCATAATGAGAAAGGTATGCGTTAAGTTGTTTCCAGTTCAAGTTTCCGGGTTCAGCCCATCAACTTTCTCATTTTTGATAAACTTAATTCTCAAAAATGTGGAGCCAAAATGACCCCAGTCCATGTAATTAGTACACGGCTTTTTGTATTGAACTCCCTATAAAGCCGAATAACTCCTTGTAAAAATTTGAAAAAGCCCGTCAGCTTGCTTTCTGGCCATGCTTGTCATAAATAACGTCTTCTGTTGGCCTATATTTCGCTATAGGAGGAATGCCACAGGAGAAAACAAATGAATTTATGGAAAAGAAATTTTATTATTTTAATTATCGGATTTTTGATCCGAGGCACTTCATACGCTGAAGGGCAACCCTCTTCATCACGCGATTATGTCAAAAGTCTTTTTTCACTACCTTTAACACTTGATCCAGTTCAAATGAACGACGGAGCTTCTTTAGTTGTTGGAAATTTAATTTATGATGGGCTTTTAAAATTTTCTCCAACATTGAAACTTGAATCGGCAATTGCGGAGTCGTGGTCAACGAGTAAAGATGGTAAAACGCTAACATTTAAAATTCGAGAAAATGCTAAATTTCACGATGGTACAAAAATTAAGGCCGAAGATGTAGTCGCTTCTTTAATGCGTGCCTTATCACCAGAGAGCAAGGTGCGAAAATATTTTGACTGTATTCTGGGAGCAGATGAAAAGTTGGGCGCGGCCGGTGGTTCACTAATTGGCTTAACAGCACTAAATGAACATACTTTGCAAATAATTTTAAAATATTCGTTTCCTCCGTTCTTATCTGTATTAGCTGGAGCAACGGCCAAAATTCTTCCCAAAAAATATTTAAGTAATCCTGAATTCTTTAAAAATCCAGTTGGCTCTGGAGCGTTTAAGTATTCAGAGATTAATATAGAGAAAAAAGAAATGAGCGTTGTTGCCTTCCCAGAATATTATGGAGGGCTTCCAAAACTTTCGAAGATAATTTTAAAAGAATCCAGTGAAGTTGATGCAATCAGCGCGGCCACTTCCGGAGAAATTCAAGATTTGGCGAACTGGCCGTTGACTTCAAGTAATAAAATTTTCTTGATTGGAAAGAAATTCTCAAGTCCTGTAGCTTCAACTTGGATCATAGGAATCAATACTTCTAAAAAACCTTTCAACGATCTTAACGCTCGTCAAATGTTTAAAGCGTCCGTAAATACGGAAGGTTTTAGATTAAAATTTTACCCCGATGCTCTACCTGCTTCCGGTTATATTCCACATGGTCTTCCTGGTTCTCAGGTTAAATTTAATATTGGGATTAAAGTGATAAAACCACCCCAAAATAAAATCACAATTGTCATACCAAATGAGCTGGCCTCTGCGCAGGAAATGAAATTATTTCTAGAATCTGATCTTCGTAAAAAAGGATGGAATATTGAAGTCGTTGTAATGCCTTGGGATAAGTTGATAGACGGATATAATAAGAAAACACATCAAGCATTTTTAGTCTCAATGAATATGGACTATCCAGATGCCGAGTTTTTATTAAAGAACTTTGAATCTACTAGTCCTGATAATTTTAGTGGATTAAAAAATAAAAAACTTGATCTTCTTTTAAAAGCAACCAGAAGGCAGCAAGATCGTAAAAAAAGAGAGGCCCTTTATCTTGAAGCTTTAAAATTGACTGAAGAGTCTGCTGTCACTATAAATTTATTCCACCCAAGGGCAAATTATTGGATTTCTAATTGTGTGGAGGGATTCGAACCGAATATTTTATCTGATGTATATATTGATTACAGCAAAGTGAGTTTGAAGTCTGATTGCGGAGAGAAAAAATGAAAATTAATACAATTTCATTTTTTAGACACGTCAACAATTCGTTGAATCCATATCGTTGGGTGATCTCTTTAGTTGCAGCGAGTTTAATTTCGTTGTTCTTTGCAGGACTTTCTTTAGGAAATCGAATTGATTCTGATCGACAAATGCTTTCTGCCTTGTCGCCGTATTTGGCGACATTGGTGGAGTCGTCTGATCGTCCGGAATTATTGAGAGTCGTTCAGTCCGTTTCCGAAGCTAAAAAAGCCGATGTGGTTCTTGTTCAAGATGGTAATGTGCTCGCAACCAATAAAAGCATCGCTGATTTAGACATGCCTTTTATTATGCCCAAAATTAATTTTCATTTTTTTGATACGGATTTTTCACCAACCCAAATTATTTCTTCTTTAGAAGTAAGGCGTTCGGGATATCCTTCTCTGAATACCTCACTTTATATTATGACTCCTTTAATGCCTTCTATTCGCAATACTGTCAGTGTTTTCACCATCACGTTTTTTGTGAGTATTTTAGTTTCAATGTTTTCGGCGAGACAGACGAGAAAGGCCATTAAAAAAACACTTAAACCCTTAGATCAATTGCACTCAGATATTAAAGGTCTAGTTACAGAAGCAGACATAGTATCTGAACCAATTTATATTCGAGAGTTCGAAGAAATCAGGCATACTGTTAATCAAACTAAGATTGATCTTGATAATGCCAAGGATCGATTGGCAGAAGAAAAAGCAAAAAAATTAAGTGCTGAATCTTTCAAGTGTCTCATACACGATTTGCATAATCCAGTGGCCGTACTTAGGCAGAGGGCCAGACTTGCGAATGATCCGCTACTAGATTCTGAAACGAAAGCAGAAGCTGCTGCGAGTATCCCGAAAATTGCAGATCAAATTTTGTATCAAGTAACTGCTGCAAAAAAGAATTTGGAAGAAGAGGCAGTTTCTCTTAGAGAAGCCAACATCGTTACGTGCATCGAAGAGAGTATTGCTCAAGTCAATGCTTTGTCTTTAAGAAAATCTATTGTGAATACTATTTCAGAAGGCAGTGTCATCGTTGCTCATGATCCTGTTTTATTAAAACGTGCTTTAATCAACCTTCTCGAAAATGGCGTTGAGGCAGCAAATAGCGTTGTGCGTGTTTCAATTTTACAAAGTGAAAATATGGCCATGATAAAAGTTTGTGATGATGGGCCTGGAATGGATGAGACGAAAATTCCCATTTATTTTCAGGGACGAGGTCAGTCAGGTAAGGCCAATAGACAGGCCTTTGGACTTTCTTCAACAAATCACATAGTGCGCTCTCATGGTGGTAAATTGATTTATAGAAAAAGCGATCTTGGTGGCTCATGCTTTGAGATTCGTTTGGGGGTTATATGAGAACAAGACCATTAATTTTAATTTGCGATGACGATTCTGAAATTCTACAGACTCTTCATTTGAGCTTACGATCATCGTTTGAAATTAAAACTGCAAACAGTGTTTTAAAGGCAAAGAAGTTAGCCGATGAAAATGAATTTGATGCCGCGATCATTGATCTTAATTTTGAAGGACAAGAGCTGGATGGAATACATTTATTAGATTTTATGAGTAAAAAGTCTCCCGGAACATTCTTGATTGTTTTAAGTGGAGACAGTACAACAAAACGCGTGATCGAAGCTACAAGAAGAAAGCTGTTTGAGTTTATAGTAAAGGATGGAAATTATTTTGATTCGCTTTTACTTACATTAACAAGAGCGACTCAATTAAGAATTGCCAACAGAGAGCAGGCCCAAAAGAAGTTTTTGACTCAATCGAAAGAGGTTAAGGTTATTCTTCAGGATATTGATACTATTTTAAAAAGTAGTACAGAGGCCCCTATTTTAATTTTAGGTGAAACTGGAACAGGGAAAGAATTTCTTGCTCAACACATTGCCATGAATTTAAAAATGACAGCAGTTACAACCAATATGGGGTGTATTCCAAAAGAAATGGCCGAAAGTATTTTGTTTGGACATGAGAAAGGAGCCTTCACCGGAGCGATCGCAAACAAGACAGGACTTATTGAGACTGCTCATGGCGGATTATTTTTTCTCGATGAAATAGGCGACTGCTCATCAGACATACAAACAAAGCTTCTTCGTGTAATTGAACAAAAAGAAATACAACCAGTAGGATCAAATAAAACTAAAAAAATAAATGTTCGCTTTATTGCAGCTACTCATCGCGATTTAGACAATCAAGTTCAGGATGGAACATTCAGACTCGATCTGCTTCAAAGATTAAATACATTTACCTTTAGACTTCCTTCTCTTCGTGAACGACCAGAGGATATTATATTTTACGCTAACCTTTTTATTGAAGAGCTTGCTGAAGATGGTGCACGGTTTACTATAACTCTCGATGGAGAGCAGGAACTAATGTCTCATAGATGGCCTGGAAACATTCGTGAACTTAGAAATGTTATGGAGCGGATTATTGTTCTCTCACCAATCCTAAAAATTGATAAAGAGACGGTTTCAAAAGCTATTCAACTTGGAAAGGCTCCAAGCGAAGTACAAATTAGTAAAGTAGGGGTAGTGAAAAGCAATGCTCGTCGTGAAGAATTAGTAAAGGCCCTCACTGAGTATAACGGCGATAAAACTAAGGCTGCCATTAATCTTGGTGTGAGCGAAGCAACCTTGTATCGTTGGTTGCAAGAATTTGATCTCACCAAAACATTGAGCGTTCAGACCTTTCGTAAAAAAATGGAGTTATTGCATGATTAAATTAACAAAAGTCA
>JAVHRK010000091.1:0-3194 GCA_036171615.1 Bacteriovoracaceae bacterium | reverse complement strand
AATTGAGGCATCCAACTCGCTCCGAGAGTTTAAGGGATTTTTTAGATTTATAAAAGAATTCAATATTAGGAGGGAGTTCGTTGCAATGCAACGAGCTTATTTTTATAATAAGCGCAAAACGTTTTAACAAAAATTGATGGCATGAGCATAGAAAAGGCCAATGAGGCCATAAATGAAAAAATTATTGAATCTAATGGTAACCCATTTTATATCGAAGAAGGTGGCTACGTAAAAGAAGTTTTACCAGTAATTATAAATGGAAAGGTTCAATTAAATAAAACCCAAATCCGTCACTAACGAGTGTTCACTTCTCCGAACCGATAAAATTATCGAGTAAAGTAATTTCTTGGTCATAAAATGACCACTATGTTGTTTTTAATTTTTTATATCCTCCTATTAATCATCTTTTTTTTCACTGACCGATTATTTTTCAGTGCGAAGACCATTTTTTTTATACAGGTCTTCATCCTCACAAAAATGGGGCGTAGCTGTCGGTTTCGCGGTCGTGCTTTGTCTTTATTTGAATGTTAAAGAACTACGTCTGTAGGAGTATCGTCGAGCTAGCACGTATTTAATGGATTTTTTTGCCGCTTTCGCTGTGGAAAAAGCGGACCGGTCAAAGTATGCAGGATTCGACAATACTAAGCCTGTACTACTGGAAAGTTCTTTTCTCTGTATTGCCTAGGTGTGAATGAATATATCTTACGCTTCTCATAGATTACTTCCCAGTCTGGATCTTCTTTTTTTGATTTCCATTTCCCATTGCCAAATTGATGAAGCGATCTAACCAGATCTATTATGTACTTATGTGGATCTATTCCATTTAATCTGCATGATTCAATTAATGTGTAGAGTATTACGTAAGTTCTTACTCCTCTTACACTATGATTCCCATACCAGTTTTTTCTTCCCAAGGCATGATTCTTCACTCTTCTCTCACTAGCATTATTGTCAATGTCAACATCGGCATTATTTATAAATTTTGTCAGTGTTTCAAAATTATTCAAAAAATAATTTAATGCTGAGGCAAGTTGACTCTTATTCGAACATCTTTTGATATCTTTTTTCGCCTTGGTTTTCATTTCATTGTAAATCGGAGTCATTTGTGACCTAAACTTCAATAATTCCTTTGCACTATTTGTCTTTTTTCCCTCTCTCTCCAAGTCATAAATATCCTGATACTTCTTATAATAAAATTCATATTGAGGGATCGGATCTTTTATATAGGGTTCTTTAAATCTTCTTAATGCATGAGTATTGCAGTGATAATCTTCAATCAACTTCCGGCCATTTTTTTCTCTTTCATTATTTATTTCTCTGATACTTTTTCCATAACCACTATAGACATCTGTTAAAAGTCCCTCACATTTTGAATTGATAAGAACATTCGTACAGATTTCACCGGCCCTCGTTTCATGGGCCTCGTAATAGGCCGTAAAACGGGCCACAAAGGCCCATAACTGCCAACTCATCTTCTCACTACCCTCAAGCATTCTTAGAGGCGATTCATCGGCCTTTAATTGCTTCTCAGATAAAATTTCTTCTTTACATTGCCAGTACACTATTTCTAAAAAATCAGCCAGATAATGAGTCGTCTCAATCATACTATTGGCAGGAAAATCAAATCCCTCTAGCTTTGATATCGCGGCCATTCTTCCTATTGGAATGAATTGCACATATTTACTCAAGGCCCAATAGATAATGACCTCATCACTATAAATTGAACCAGGTGCTATCTTTGGCACTTGAGGAGCACAGACAAGTGTTCCATGACAAACTTTGCATCCATACTTATGTCGCTTTATAACTTCAATATAGTATCGACGAGGAATGACCCTTAAAAGTTCTGATTCTTCTATTAGTCCTGTGTCCGATAAATAAACTTTGCAGTCTGGACATTCATATTGCAGGGGATTTTCAATATGAGTCTCTTTAACTTCTAGATTTGGGTAGCGCTCTCGCAAACCACCTTGTTTTCTATTCGGAGACTTTTTTACTGCCGGCTTCGTTGGAATTTTCTTTTTTTCCGGCCGAATTGATGGTTTAAAAATTTTTAAAAGGATACTTAGATAACTTTCCTGAATGGATAATTGTTTTTTCTTCCGTTCGTCAATATCTTCCAACAACTGGAGATTCATATCTTGAAGATCAAGGCAAAGTCTCGTTAAGTCGTCTCGACATAGCTGAGACAATTGATCTTTTTTTAATCGTGAAAAGATTTGTTCTCTTGTTAGTTTTTTTAATTCTTTTGCATTCATCGAAAAGAATTAGGCCATAGAAAATATCAATGGCCAACAAAAAAAAATCAAACAGGGCCTTACTTTTATTTCTTCCTTATTTCCATCGGAGAATCTAAAAATCTTCGATTAATATCTCCTCCATCAATATACAATGAAAATTCAGCTTGAGTCATAATGATATCTTTTTTATGATAGGGATTTATCTTGAAAAATGTCCCCTTTTCGAGCCTTTTGCAGAGGAGAATGAGTCCAGTACCATCGTAACAAAGGCATTTAATTGCATTTCTTTTTTTATTAATAAAAAGAAACATATGCCCCGAAAAAGGATCCTGCTTCAAGATATTTTGTACCTTGAAGCAAAGTGAATCGTAAGACGATCTCATATCCACAAATTCCTTGAAAACAAAAATCTTAGTCCTACGATTCACGGGGATCATTTCTAAGCTGCCTTTCTTAAGAAATCTAATAATAAATCTACTTGGGAAAATCTAATAATCTTTCCATTGTTCCAGACAATTTCGACTCCTGAACAAGGAGATAATTCTAGAACCTGACCTGAGGCAGAGCCGATTTTGATTTCTTTGAAGTCATCTGCTGGGAAAAATCCTTCACGCTGTAATTTTTTTGCCCTTCCAATAACTGATGCCATTTTTGCTGCTTTCACATCAATTTCTGAATAAAAACTACTGGCGGTACCTGTCCATTGCTCCCATGATTTTAGGATTTCATAGGCAAGTTCATCTGGAACTCTTGTCAGTTTTCCCGTTGATGTTTTGTAAGTGCTGATCTTTTTTTTCAAAATAGCTAAGTCCATTCCTGTTCCTCCTTGGAATTTAGGTTATGGAATCAATTTAAACTAATTCTAAAAAAATTAAATACGTGCTAGCTCGACGATACTCCTTATGTCTGCTGGATATTCAATGTTTGCTTCTTGCACTGTCGAATCTACATCGA
>JAVHRK010000090.1:0-15603 GCA_036171615.1 Bacteriovoracaceae bacterium | reverse complement strand
AAAACAAAAGTGTAAAAGAAATGACAACAGTAGAGTTAAAAGCATTGGGTTATGTATTAGTCTACGAAACACCTATCATGGGAGCCAATAATTGCTTAGTGAATTTTGTCCATCCTAAATCTAGTGGTGGTGTTTTAATAGAAATATCTGAGGACTTAAGAAAATGAATTCGCAATCTCAAATTTATCTCCCAAGACTTAGTTTTATTAATAAAATTATAATTATTGTCAGTAGTGTTTTATTTATTTTAGATTTTATTGTTCACGGGCTATCGGCATACTTAGGATTATCCGCCTCTGTACTTTTGAGAGGAAATATATTCGCATTAATAACATATCCTTTTTTATCTCACTCTTTTATGGAAGTAATTTTAAATTGCTTGATGTTGTGGCTCATGGGTTCTGAGTTTGAAGAAAATTGGGGACGAACACGTTATCTTAAATTTTTAGCAAGTGTAATAATTGGTGGGGGACTACTTTTCTCGCTTGTTAGTTTTTTATTTTTTAGAAATACTGCAGTTTTTGCATATCCTCTGACAGGACTTTCTGGTGTTGTCAGTGCTCTCTGTGTTGCTTATGCAGTTATTTTTCCAACTAGAATTTTTTCTTTTCTTATGATTATACCGATTCAGGCCAAGTATTTTTGTTTAATACTGGCGGCAATTGCACTTTTTCAAGGTTTTTCCGGCCCTGCTGGAGTGGGAGCATGGGGGCAAGTTGGAGCAATTGCATCTGGCTTTTTATTTATGCACCTTGTCTCACGTCGCAAAATCCAGAAACCAAAGCCTTGTAGCAAGGCAAAACTCTCAATTGTAAAAGATAATAGTGATGATACCCCTCCGAAGTATTGGCAATGAGTCTAGACTCTGTTATCTTCTGGAAGAATCATCAAAAGGGGCGAATATGAGACTAAGTAGAGCATTGGAAGAAAAAGTCATGGATGTACGTTTAAGAGATAAGTTAGTTGCTGAAGGTAAGCTAACTAAAGAACAAGTTGCAAAATATCTAGCTGATATTCCAGATGAAACTGATAATTCAATCTATACAGAAGATGTTGAAGATCAAGATTTATAATTAAAATAAACTAATTTAATCAAGAATAAAAAAAGAGGGCCTAGGTCCTCTTTTTTTTTATTTTTTTTCTTAAGATGCCGATAGAAATAATGAGTTACTAGAATTTTTCGGAGGATCATATGTTTAAAACACTACTTATTTTATGTCTTTCTATAAATTTATCCTACGCATCTGGAACTGCAAAAATGATAGATTTTATGATGAGTAATTCTGGAGTGGTAGAAATTTTAGGAAAATATGGAATCATTGGTAACGATGCCAAACAAGTTGAAAGCTATATGAGTAGTGCGATAAGTGCATTAACTTCAAAAACCAAAGGTCTGACTAAATCAGATTTAATCGATGTAATTAGTAAGTTGCCTGTCACGGGACAAGATGCAAAAGTTAGAAAAGAACTTCAAATTTTATTAGATAAATCTGAAGGGACCATAAAAAAAGAAGATGTTGTTCAAGTCGTTAATAAAATGATTTATCTGGCCAATCGTCATGGAAAATCAGTTATCATCACTTGTGCAGAATGTGTGAATGAATCGCTTGCAAAAAATGGTTTTAAATTTAGCGTTGAAAATATAAAAAATTCTTCCACTTTAAAAGTACTAAATGATGTAATACCTAAAAATGCTAATGATCTAAACAAATTTATTACCGCAAGAATGAGAGGGTTAGGTCTAGGGAATTATTCTAAAGTAAGACCTGACCAAGTTTCACCAACAGAAGAAAGAACATTTGCTGTATTTTTAGCTCTAGCAAAAGACGGAAATTCTGAACAAAAAGCATTGATCAAAACAATTAGAAAATTATCTCCTAATGATATCTTCGAGACCAAATTATGGAAAATTACAACTGATGATATGGCCCCAGAAATGATGACTGGATGGAGAAAAACGCTGGAAACAGTGTCAGCAAGAGCAGAAAAAGATGGAGTAAATACTGAAGAAGCATTTTATCGCACACTCAAAGACAAAGCACAGGGTGATGATGCTTTAATGAAACAATACGAAACTTTAAAAGCAAAACGATGTTTCTTTAAATAAGTATTAGAAATTTGAATAAAAAAAGGAACAATATATTGTTCCTTTTTTTTTATTAAATAATTTTAGACATAATTTCATCAAGAATTAAATTCATTTCATCGATCTCACCTGATCTGATAAATTCAATTGCTTCTCTTAACGTATCAATTGATTTAAGTGAATTTTCTATAAAATGAGGAGCATCAGGTTTACTACCTAAACCTTCAACCTTATGAATGGTCATTGCAATCTTTTCAAATTCAACGGCCCTTGCACTTCCTTTTATTGAATGTAAGTATCTTAGATATTCACGTAGAATTTCAGGATCTTTTTGCTTTTCATATTTTATGAGACAGTCTTCACATTGCAAGAGAGAGTCTGTTGTTTCGCCAATAAATTCTAATTGCAAAGTTTTAAGAAATTCTAAATCATCATTTTCCATATTAATTTTCCATTATGCTAATTTAAATTTTAATATAATGATAGTTTCACCTGGTTTACTTCTTAAAGCAATTTCACCATCACAATCTTTTATATACGCGCGTACTAAACTCATACCAAGACCAGTACCTTTGCCAGTTTCTTTGGTTGTAAAAAATGGATCAAATATTTTTTTTTGTACATCAATAGGCATACCGGGGCCATTATCCCATATTTCTATAATACCAAATTGTTTATTATTACTTATTTCCTCGTAAGCCACTATTTTGAGTTCTTTGACTTCTTGTGAGTCTAGAGCATCAACGGCATTATGAAGTATGTTAAGGAGAATATGTTCAACTGCACTTTTATATCCTAAAATACTAAAAGGTATTTCAGGCATAATTTTTTCGATGCTGATATTATACTTTTCTAGTAATCCACCATAAAAATCTTTTAAACCATCAATGAGATCAATGACATTTAACTTAGTTAAGACTTCTTTTTTTGCTAAATCAGAGTCAGAAAATTGTTTTAAATGTTCCACAATAGTTTTAATACGAACAACACCTTTGCTTATTGTCTCGTTTATGCTGATCATCTTTTCTCTATCAATCTGATCATCATCAAGAAAGATTCTTAATTTTTTGTTATAATTTTGAATTATTGTCAGTGGATTATTTATTTCATGGGCCACTCCGGCTCCCATTGTACCAAGTGAAGCAAGCTTAGATGCTGTCAATAATTGCTCTTGCATACACTGAAGTTCATGGTGAGTGCGTTCTAAGCGCTCAAAGTTTTCTTTCAGTATTTCATTTTTTCTTTGAAGTTCTGTATTCAAATCCTTATTTTCAAATTCTATGAGCTTTTGATACTCATAGAGTAAAATTAAATTTTTACAACGAAGTTTTAACTCTTCGGCCCTAAATGGTTTATTTAAAAACTCATTAGCTCCAAACTCAAGAGAGTTAAAAAATATATTTTCATCTTCTATTGTAGTAAGAAGAATAAAAGGTATTTTTTTTATTAATTCATTTTCTTGTTTTTTAATTTCTTGTAGAAATTCTAAACCATCTAATTCGGGCATTTGGTAATCAGAAATTATTAGTGAATATTTAGTTGGGTTAGCTAATAGTTCATCAAGGGCCAATTTCCCATTTATCCACCACGTGACTTTATATTCAAATTTTTCTAGTACATATTTTAACTTTTTCCCCTGAACAGGAGCGTCTTCTGCAATTAAAATATGATATATGTTCGTCATGTGTTTAGTTTCGGTCACTTCGCCATTATTCTTTAACTATTGGATAATATATCTTGGAAAAAAAATGCTTTTTACTATAGTTTTTCCAAGGGCCTTGTTTATTTCTCGCTTCAAGCGATCTTCTAATATGATTTTCCCAGATAAAGTACCTAAATCATCAGGTCCCATCTTGGAAGTTATATCAATAATGCGATCTGTGACCACAGGCTGATATGCCTTAACAAAACCAGTATCTTCCTCATTAAAAAGTGCTAATTGAACTTCAATTTCAAGCCATCTCATACGAGTTGTGCGCTCTTGATTTTTAGGTATAAGACTTATTGTCATTTTTTCTAGCTTAAAAAATACAGGAAGAGCTTTTGGATCGTGTTCATTCATGAGTGAATATTTTTCTTTGGCCTCGTCAATCGGTGGTTTTTTGTAAACTTTTTCTGTCCAATAGAAAAGGCCGGTCACTGCTAGAGTGGCCATTATCATTATGCCTAAAAGAATCATGTCGAGAATTTTTTTGCCGGTCATCTTAAAATTTTAACATGACCGGTGAAATTAAAAAGAAAAAAATTAGAATGGAAGTTTAGTATAAGGTAAAGATAAATCCCGAGCAACTTGCTCATATACTAGGGCACCTTTGTAAATATTTACACCAGGTCTTAGACTTGCGTACTTTTGTACTGCTTCTTCAATTCCAAGATTGGCGATGATGCTAGCATATTTTAAAGTGACATTAGTAAGTGCGTAGGTTGAAGTTCTTGCAACTGCACCTGGCATATTGGCCACACAGTAGTGAATAACTCCGTCGATGACAAAGGTTGGGTTTTCGTGTGTTGTTGGTTTGCAGGTTTCAATACATCCACCTTGATCAACTGCAATATCTACAACAACTGAACCTTTTTGCATTTTTGAGATCATATCTCTGGTAACAAGTTTTGGAGCTTTTGCACCAGGTATTAGTACTGCGCCAATAACTAAATCAGATTCGATAACAGCTTTTTCAATATTTACAGGATTTGAATAAAGAGTAGTGATATGTGACCCGTAAAGTGCATCTAATTCAGCTAATCTTTTTGTTGATAGATCAATTGCGATTACAGAAGCTCCCATTCCCATTGCAATTTGAATGGCGTTTGTGCCGGCAATACCTGCACCAATTACAGTAACTCGACCTCGTCTAACGCCTGGAACACCACCAAGTAAGATACCTTTACCGCCTTTATCAAGTTGTAAATAATATGCTCCAATTTGAGTGGCCATTCTACCAGCTACCTCAGACATAGGTACTAGTAATGGTAAACTGGCATCAGGATTTTGAATTGTTTCATAGGCAATTGCGGTGCAGCCTGACTTCATAAGTCCTTTAGTTTGCTCTGGATCCGGAGCAAGGTGAAGGTAGGTATAAAGAATGTGGTGCGGTTTAAGCATAGCAATTTCTACGGCCTGAGGTTCTTTAACTTTTATAATTAAAGTTGATTTTTCAAAAATTTCAGCAGCTGTGTTGAGAATTTTTGCTCCAGCGTTTACAAAATCTTCATCAGATATTCCAATGCCAGCTCCTGCATTTTTTTCTATGAACACAGTATGGCCGTCCATAACTAGAGCACGAACACCGCCTGGAACAATCCCCACTCGATTTTCATTATTTTTTATTTCTTTAGGTATGCCAATGATCATGAAAGACTCCTTAAGTTGAAAGATAATTTTTTCAGATCTTAAATCACTTCTAAAAGCAGGTCAATTGTTGTTGGTAGTTCCTGATAAGTTTGATCAGGTATAAACATAAAAAAAAGAAGAAAAATTTTACAGCTTTGAAGTATAATGAGGCTCACTCATTAATTAAGGAATAACTTATGTGGTTTAAATCCCTACTACTCCCTTGTATTTTTTTAGTATCTTGTGCAACAAGTACAAAAATTGCCGATCCAAAAGCACCTTCTAAGGGGCTTGAGGTTAGAAAAGTCGTTTTAGATAACGGATTAACTGTTTTAATTGCACCAAATCATAAACTTCCAATCGTGTCTTATTATACATTATTTGATGTTGGTGGAAGATATGAAGTTAAGGGAACGACTGGAGCTACACATTTCTTAGAGCATTTAATGTTTAAGGGGGCCAAAAAATACGGACCTGGAAAGTTTGATACTCTAATTGAAAAAAATGGGGGAATGACAAACGCTTATACCACTTCAGATGCGACAGTTTACTACCAAAATATTCCTTCGGGATTTGTTCCGACTATGATCGATTTGGAAGCTGATAGGCTCCAGCACCTATTACTAGAACCATATTCATTTGAAAGTGAAAGAAAGGTTATTTTTGAAGAAAGAAAAATGAGATATGAAAATAGTCCCAGTGGAATTCTTCACTTAATGATGATGAAAAAAGTATTTGAAGGAACTCCTTATGGACAATCAGTGATAGGAGATGTTGCTGATCTAGAGGCCTTGAGTCGTGATCAGGTAATGAGTTTTTTCAAGACTTATTACACTCCTGATAATGCAGTTTTGGCAATTGCAGGTGATGTGGATGTAGATAAAACACTAGAGTTAATTAAGGAAAAATATGGAAGTATTCCTCGTTCAATTGGCCTAATGGAATTAAAAGCCAAAAGAGATGAACCAAGTCACTATATTACTCAAGCAAAATTTAATAATGAGTACAAATATTACTCAACAAATTCGAATCCTAAATTTGTATTGGCCTATAATGGTGAAAAACTGGGTACAAGACGTGCATTTGTTTTAGATATTTTATCATTTATGTTGGGAACAGGTGGAAGCTCTTACTTAACACAGAAGTATGTAAAGAGTGATAAGCCAATTTTTTCAGAAATTTCACTAGGGAATTATAATTTAAGACACGCTGGAGTTTTTTATTTTAGTGGGGAAGTGATGGAAGGTGTGCCTTTTGAAACTGCAAAGTCACAGTTTCTTGGTGATATTAAAAACTTCTGTCAGGAAGGAATTAGTGCTCATGCACTGATCAAAACTAAAAATCAGTTTATGTCAGCTGCCTATCAAGAACTAAAAACCAACGCAGGTGCAGCTTCATCAATTATGATGAATGAAAAACTATATGGTGATTATAATTTTAGTACAAAAGAAATGGAAATCTATCAATCTATAACTGAAAAAGAAGTTAAAGATTCTTGCCTAGAAATTCTTAATCATTCTGATCATATTCTTTTATCTGTTTGGGATAAGAATCCCAAAAACACGGAGAGTAAATAATGAAAATATTATTATTAGGTATTTATTTTATAAGTAATTTATATGCAAGTACAGAAGTCGAAAAAACAATTAAAAGGCTGAACTGGAATGGAATAGATGTCATCTATTTAGAGGACAATCGATTTCCAACTTATGATATTGTTATGTATTTTGCAGATGGTGCCTTAAGCGATGGGGGAAATCCTGGAGAAACAAAGCATGCATTTGGGTTACTTGATACCGGGACTTCAAAATTTTCTCAAAAAGAAATTTTAGATCAATTAGAATTTTTAGGAACTGAATTTGGTAGTGATGTGACACATGAATATTCCACTTTATCACTAACAGGGCTTTCAAAAGATTTAAATACTGCTATGTCTCAAGCCTGTCATATTTTAAGACAATCAAATTATCCTAAAGATGTGATTAAAAAAGAATTAGATTTAGAGCGCTCAGATTTGCAAACGATAGTCTCGTCACCCCAAGCGCTGGCGGAGAGAGTGTTTCGTGAAGTTTCTCTAGCGAATAGTCCTTATGCATACCCAGTATCTGGAAAAATATTAGATTTAGCAAAATTTACTCCTGAAAGTTTACGAGCTAAAACAGATTCTTTTCTTAATCATGTTAAAAAAAGAATCTATCTTACCGGACCTGCAAGTATATTAAGTGTTGAAAAAATATTAAAAGAAGAATGTCAGCTAGAAGGGAAAAAAGATGATTTTGTTAGAGTGGTAGATGAAAGAATTAAAAAATCTAGAAAACATCATAAAGAGATAAGTAATAATCAAATAGTATTTGTTCCTGTGCCAGATGCCAATCAGGTGCAAGTTAAAATTGGTCGACTGTTAAATAGTGAAGAAATATCTGACAGAACGGGAGATTTACTTGCTATGGAATTTTTAGGAGGCGGGTTTACTTCTAGGTTGATGAGAGAGGTACGTGTAAAAAGAGGATTAACTTACTCAATTGGTTCTTATATCTCTTCCCAGAAGCAATATGGACGTGCCGCAATTAGTACTTTTACAAAAAATGATACAGTTAATCGTCTGATTGAAGTAATTGAAGAAACATTATTAAAAATTAAAAATGAAGGTATTAAAGAAGAAGATTTTCATAATTCGCGTGGAAGTTTAGTTGGATCTCATCCATTTAAGTTTGAAGCAAATAAGTCATTTCTAATGCAGTTACTTCAATTAGATCATGTTGAAAGACCATATGCTGAATTGTTTAATTTTAATGAGGCAGTTGTAAAATATAATGCAAAGGATATTCAAGATACAATTGACAACGTTTTTGGATTAGGAAAACAAATTATTTTTATTCTAGGTGATAAAAGTATAGAAAAAGACTTGAGAAAACTTCCCAAGAAATATGGTAAGTTGAGAGTCGTCGATTATAAAAAATATATTTAAGATTTTTCTGAGGTTTGTCCCTGCATGTTGACAACGGCACCAGGGAATATCTCTATAGATTTAGCATTAATTTTACCCTCGAAAACGGCAGAGGGGAAAAAAGTGACAAGTCCTTGGGAGTGAATTTCTCCAGTGAGATTTCCATAAACATCTAAATCATAACAATTAATAATTGTGTTGATATTGGAATTTATTTGAAAAATTATTTTCTGATTGTTTTTGATGGAAATTAGTCCATCAATTGTTCCTGCAATATGTGTCTGGTCAGTGAAAACAAATTCACCTTTAAGTATATTATTTTTACCAATATAAGTGAATTCTTGATGATCTATCATAGGATTTTCCTTTATAAAATTACAGGAAGAGTCACGTTTTGAAAGTGCATTAAATCACCATTTTTCGCAAAAATAAAAATAGTAAAAATATATGAACCGGCCCTTTTAGGATGTGAAAAAATTGCATCAACCGGTCTAAATCTTTGTGTTGCAAAAGGTTCTCCGGCCGCAAAGTTAATTTGATGATCATTAGTCGCTAAAGATTGAGCAGGATAAGCTTGAATCATTAAATTATTTTTCATAAGTACGATGATTTGTCCTGCTAGTTTTATATCATTGCCAAGTAAATTTATTATATTGAATTGTAAATGTAGAACTTCTTTGCTGCTAATTGTTTGAAAGCCTGTCAAGTTAAGAGAGGCCGGTCGCGTTTTATCTTTTTGGCCTTGAATTGGTTTGAAATAGGAAAGAGTAGATAAACCTATAGGACTTGAAATAGAAGGAGTGGCAGATTCTTTACAAGCAGGAAGTAGATTTCCCTGAGTAGATTCTGGCATTGTAGATGAAGTAGTAGTAGGAGGTGTTCGCCTAAGTGTTTCAAGTTCCAAAACAAGTGCAAGGTTAGATTTAGATAAGCTTGCAAGTTTATTTTGAATTTCTTGATTACTTGATATCGCCAGGCGGGCCTTAGTATTTTGTCGATAAATATCTAGCAAATGAAAAGGACTAGTTTGCAATAAACCTAGTGCACCCAATGTCAGGGAAATTAGTGTGATCGTAGGCAAGCCAACAAGAAATAAAATAAATCTTTTTTTATTTATTTCAAGATACTTTGGTGAATCATTTTTTTGGTAATAAATGATAGAAATATTTTTTTTCTGCTCAGTCACTAATTACTACCTTTTTCAGTACCCTCTTTAAAAAAACGCATTGAAGGTATAAAGGCCAGTTTATCATTACCTTCGAGTCCGTTCTTACTCCAAACCTCATTAACAATTTTCCAATTATAATCATTATCCTGCTTTAAATAGAGGATCTTTCTTCCAGTGTCGTTGATAATCTTTGATTGATATTTTTGAGTAAACGTAATGATTGCATAATCTTTAGATTGCAAGATCGCAATATTATCTAGTTCAATATTATATTTTCCAGGATTAGAAAAAACGGCTTTTTTATAGGCTTTATATTTAGCATAATTTCCCTTCGGGTCCATAAATTCTAGCTTGTGATAAAATGACATATAATTTTCAATATCTTTATTCTTCCATGCCGTAAGCCATTTATCTAACGATGCTTTAACCGTATTTTTTAAAACATCGTGAGTTTTTGAATTTAAATAAACAAGATCCTGAACAATTATTATTGGTGTTTTATAGAGTTCTATATATTTAGAAAGATCAATAAGATCATTATTGGCCGTAACGACACATCCTTTTGAATCTAAACCTTTGTCAATTCGGGTTTCGTCATTTGTAGAATGAAGCCAAATACCTGAACCTGTTTTACCTCTGCGTGCATCGACTGGATTTGGAAAATCTGTAACAAAGGCTCCTGCTCCGTAGATAACCCCCTGTGCTCCACTTTTTTCGATCAATTGTTTATTGGTCATAAAGTTAGTAAAGTGAAAAATCCCTTCTGGAGTTTTAAAATCTCCTTCACTTGTCTTATCACCTGTTTTTTTCCCAGTTACTATTGTAATTGATTTAACTAATTCAGGTGTTCCATCCACATTTTTAAATAAGTACAATAAGTGAGTGGATTTCTCAGCTATTAATACATGGTGAGTATAGAAACTATCTAACATTAAAATTGGTGATGGAATAAGCTTAACTGGTTCATCTGCTTGTGAGACAGTAATAAAAATTAGTGTGAATAACAAATACTTTAGCATAATTCCCCTATGGTTTTAATCGGAATTCTTTATAATTTATCTACTATATTTTAAACTGAAGCATGACTGTTCTTCAACTTAAATCACAAAGTATCATGTGAAATGTCTTCCTCTATTCCCCAAATCAAAAAGGTCTGTAAAATAAAGACAAGGATAAATAAAAAAGCGAGAATATTGGTATGACCGACAAATCGAAAAAAGCTCCCGTGTTGAATCAAAAAGAAGATCTGACGATACCTGTGTTGGAATTTGACACCGGTTCTAATGATTTACAGATTGAAAGAAAAAGTAGTGTTATACAGGAAGTAGATAGTGCGTTGGAAGTAAAATCTGATACTGGAGATATTGTACTTTCATTTGAGTCCGATAATCTTGATTCAATTATTGAATCAAATGTTATGCCACATAAGTCAAAAAATAATACAGAAACGGGAAGTAATTTGGGAATTCTATTTTCAGATTCGGCCCATCTAGATACACCTTTTGTGAAAGATGAGATATCAGAAGTCCTTTTCGCTGATTTAAAAGCTTTCGAATCAACCCGAAAATCTATTAAAATACCAGAGTCATTAAAAGAGAATTCAGGAACTATGGAGTTCTTGATTCAAGAAGATGTAGAGGTCCATACTGTCATCAATAAAGCACCAAGCTTGATAGAGAATATTATTCATGAGCAGCCTGTTCAAGACACTGATGAAAATGAATTCTCCTACGCAAGTAATGACGAAGAAGTACTAACTGATAAATCATTTAATCTAGATTCTGAAATTGAGTCAATTAATATTACCCCGCAAGCGGAATTAAATACTAATCCTGTTGTAAGTCATCGCTTGGAAACGGATTACCGTGCCGAGGTTGAAATTCAAGCAACAATTAGGCAAATACGCTTAGAGCGTGATGATTTATTAAAACAATTAAAAGATATAAAATCAGCCAATAGAGATTTAGAGCAAGATAATTTGACGTTAAAATCAGCGTTAGATGAATCTAAAATTGAAATAAGTATTTTTAGAAAAAGAAACATGACTGAATTGGAAGATCTCAAGTATAGGCTCGCAATCAGTGAAGATAAAAAGATATTGGCCGAAGAGAAAGCTAAAGCATTTGCCAGTCAAAAAGAAAAGTTAGAACAAAAAGTGCGGATCGATATTAGTCAGGTAAGACAACGAGAAAAAGAGTTAGAAACAAAGTTAGAGATGATTTCTATTGATGTTGATGCCCAAGTAAACAGCCGAGATCAAAAAATTCTAGAGTTGAGAAGAAAAATAGATTCATTAGAGTTTAACATGGAAAATGTTTCAATTCGTGAGCAGAAAACAACCGAAGATAAAAGAAAAATTGAAGACAAGTTAAATAAAGTAATGAAAACTCTTAGGAATTCGATTAAGAATTTAGAAGAAGATGTAGAGTCAGAAATAAGCCCAAACCGTGAATTATTTAATGGAAAAAATAAATAATGAATAAACTTACTGAAGTACTAAGCCAATTCCCACTCTTTGAAAATGAAAAACAAGTATTTACTTATATAGAAGAATATTTAGCAGAACAATTTTTAATACGACCAATTCTTGTTTTTTCTATTCCTGTTGGAAGTAACTCAATTGATTTTAAAAAAGTGAGAACAGTTCTTGGTAAAAATGATCGATTAGAATTATATAGTACAAAAGTATTAGAAGAGTTACTTAGCACTGGGATTTCTAAAAATACGCTTTCTCATTCGATGAAGAAGGAAAATTGTCATTACTATTATTTAAACTTAGGAATTAAAGGATCTCAAACTTATTTTGCGCTCTTTTCTTCTGTTAAAGAAATAAAAAAATCCATTTTAGAAGCCTTTGCCCATTTCTCAAATGGAAGTCTCAAAATTATTCAAAAATATGCTGACTATATAAAAGAGCAAGAGCTTATACATATTGATGATGTCACAGGATTGTTTAACCAGCGTAAACTTTATAAGGATCTAAAATTTTTAACTGAAAAATTTGAAAAAGAACAATCTGCATTTTCAGTACTTTTTATAGATATTGATCATTTTAAAAAAGTAAATGATGTTTATGGACATCTTATAGGTACAAAAATATTAGAAGAAGTTGCTATTGATATTAAAAAATTACTTAGAGATGCAGATTCTACTTATAGGTATGGAGGTGATGAGTTTGTTATCATCTTAACCGATTCTGGTGCTGAATCGGGAAAATTAGTAGGTGAGAGAATTTTAAAACAAATTAAATCACGCACATATGATTTTTCAACTAAAGATGAAATAAAACACTTGAAATTAAGCGTTTCAATAGGAGTTGCTGAATTTCCAGGTGATGCTCGCAATTCAGATGAAGTTTTAGCTTTGGCGGATCGAATGATGTACGAAGCTAAAGAATCAGGAAGAGGGTTAGTTTTTAATACCAATGATATTTTCAAAGCTTCTTTAAAAAAAATAGTGAAAGGATCATAGGTAATGATAATTCTCACGCTCAGTGATTTACATCTAGGAAAAGGTCGTTTTTTAAAAAATGGACAAAGTAATTTGCTTGAGGATTTTATAGAAGATGAAAAATTTTTTGATTTTTGTGATTTTTATTCAAAAGGTGAGTTTGAAAAGGCAGATGTTCACTTAGTACTCAACGGGGATATACTCAATCTCATTCAAATAGATGTTGATGGTGTATTTACCAATATTATAGATGATCAGGTCACAATTAAGGCCATTAATTCCATTGTAAAAGGTCATTCAAAATTTTTTGAGGGTTTGAGGAGATTTCTTAAAGCACCAAATAAAAGCATTACTTATATTATAGGCAATCATGATGCCGGAATGGCATTTAAAGGTGCACAAGAAACTTTGAGAAAATATGTAGGAAATGAGTTGCAGTTTTGTTTTGAAATAAATTTATTTGGTGTGCACATAGAGCATGGACACCGATTTGAAGTTATTAATACAGTACCTCCTGATAAGTATTTTCTTTCTGGACCTAATGAAAAAATAATTTTAAATCTACCTTGGGGCTCTTTGTTTTGTATTAATTTACTTCCCATTTTACGTAAAGATCGGCCAAATATAGACAAAGTAAGACCGCTTAGTTCTTATGTGCGCTGGTGCTTGTTTTATGACTTTGCCTTCTTTATCAAAATGAGTAAAAAAGTTATTCGCTATTTAGTTCAAAGTAATTTTGATGAATATGTACGACAAAATAGAAATTTCAAAACAACAATCAGTATTCTTAAGCAAGTAACGATTTATCCATTATATGGTAGAAAAGCTAAATCGATTTTAAAAAGACATCCTGAGGTACATACTGTTGTAATGGGACACACTCATGTGCAGGAGTGGCTACGCTTTCAAGAAAATAAATATTATTTTAATACCGGAACATGGAATCATATGCCTCAGATTGATGCAGGCCAAATTGAAAGCCATACCAATCTTACTTATGTTCAATTAAAAATCGACAAAGAAAAGCATTTACTTTTAAATGGAACGATTAATTTATGGCAAGGAACTTGGAAGCCATTTAAGGAAGAAGTTTCGGCGTCATAATCAAAAAGATTAAACGCCGAAAGTAATTTGAGATTATTTTTTAGAAACTTTTTTTGTCGTTTTTGTAACTTTTTTAGCAACAACTTTTTTAGAAGTTTTCTTAGAAGTCTTTTTCACTTTCTTTTTCATCATAGCTTCAACTTTTTTCTGAACAATATTTAATTCCTTTTTTTGTTCATCTAAAAATTTCTTTGCTTTTTTTATTTCATCTTGAACTGTCTTTTCTATTTTTTTCTCAAGTGATTTTTTTTCAGCTTGAAATTTTTCCATTAGTCCATGAAGGGCCTTATTCTTTTTTAGACCTTCAATTTCTTTTTTTAAGTCATGAAATGGTTTTAAAATTTGTTTTCGATCCACAAAAACCTCCTTAATGGTTATTGGTTAAAATAATTTTTTTGATATAGGCATTCTATACCCAAAACCAAAACTCTTCGCCTTTATTTTGATAATAGGGCAAAATTGTCTGCGTTTATATTCTGCCTTATGTATAAGATTGGCAATTTTATATACATCTTGGCGATTATGACCATTTTTGGTTAGGTCTTCTGGAGAGAACCTAAAGGAGAGCAAGGCTTCCAGTATAGGATCTAGTTGTGGATAAGGTGGAAGTGATTCTGAGTCAACTTGATTTTCACGGAGTTCTGCGGTTGGAGGTCTAGTTATAATATCTTGAGGGATGAGATTATTGAAATTTTTATTTATATACTCAGCTAGCTGATAAACTTCAGTTTTATACAGGTCCCCCAACATAGAAATGGCACCAACGCTATCTCCATAAATAGTAGAGTAGCCAACCGCAAGTTCAGATTTATTAGAAGTGTTTATTACCATCGCTCCTGTATCATTGGCCCTGGTATAAATAAGTGATCCTCTTAATCGACTTTGAATATTTTCATCTGCTAGCCCTTTTAGGTCTCGGTGAAAATTATCTCTGTAGGTTGTGCGAATGGTTGAGTGAATAAACTTAATTGGAAGCGTGGTAATTTTTATGCCCAAATTTCGACATAAGTCGTAGGATAAATCAAAGCTCTGTGAACTTGAGAACAGTCCAGGCATAAAAACGGCCTCTATATCTTGAGAACTGGAATGTTTTAAAATATAGAGAATAGCGATGACAATGGCAGAATCAATCCCACCTGATAGCGCAACTAAAAATTTAGTCATATTGTTTTTACGAGAATATTCAGAAGTTGCAAAAATAATAGCATCGAGTGTATTTTTTAATTCTTTCTCTGTTAAAGGAGTCAATTCTCTCGTATCTGGAGTTAATGCGGGTAAGAAAAGGTTTCCCCATGTATTGATATATTTAGGTACTAATGATTTGGTGGAAGTGACAAAAGTAGGTAAATCAATAGTTAAAATTTGTTCTTGAAAGCACTTTCCTTGAATAACAACTTGAGAACCATCCACAACAAAACTTTGCCCATCAAAAATTATAACATCCTCAGCACCTACTCGATTGATATAAGCAAATGGTGCCTTTAATTGGTTTGAGATAGACAGTGCCCTCTCAACTC
>JAVHRK010000089.1:0-46009 GCA_036171615.1 Bacteriovoracaceae bacterium | reverse complement strand
GCACTTTAGCCTGTATGTAATTTTTACCTATGTAATTTGTGGGTAAATGTCAGATGATTATCTGGAAGTATGTTATAAAATATTCATGAAAAACAGCATGAAGCCATTAATTATTTTATTACTCACACTTATCCTGTTTTCGTGCGGAAAAGAGGATCGTCTCATACCACAATATCAGGCGAGGACACTTAATCAACTCACTAATAGTAAGCCTTTTACTTTTTCATACGATATTGATGATACTAAAATTGATGAATACGGGGAAAAGCCTGGAAAATTTCCTATTTTTGGAATTTTCTTTAAGAAAATAGCCAAAGTGTTGGCAAATGCTTCAATTGACAGAGACGGGGTTCAATTAAACCTACCTGGAACTACTATTGATATGAGCTCACTTTTAAAAGTTGATTTTAAAACTGTTGAATTTATAACTCTTGATTATTTAGATGTTATCGTAAGAGACTCAAAATCAAAGGATAATTTAAAATTTCTTGATAAAATTGAAATCTTGGCCAAATTAAATGTACCTATAGACGGTTTACCCGTAGATGAAAATGGCTTCACACGGATGTTATACTACGATCGTACAGAAAAAGGCCTAGGATGTGATGGAAAGTGCTTAATATTAAAGTCTGAAAAAGTAGATTGGAAAAAATTTTTAAAAGATAACCCTTCTCTAGAGATCAAGCCGTTAATTACGGTAAATTCGGTACCTGATAGCACAATGAAGCTAGCGGGATCGATAAAATTTAGTATAAAATTCAACGTGGGATTTTAATAAATTTTAGTTCTAAAGGATATCATGCGAATAGGGTTTGATGGTAAAAGGGCAACACATAATTTTAGAGGATTAGGAAATTATTCACGTTCCCTAATTGATGGGATTATCGAATTTGCTCCCAATGAAGAACTTTTTCTCTATACACCACCATTTCGGGATCAGAGAGCAATTGATTGGATTCAAACTCACCAAAATCAAATCCATTTAAGGACTCCAGAGAATTATTTCGCAAATCAATTTTCGTCATTATGGAGAAGTTTTTATCTTGAACAACGAACACATATTGATAATCTTGATATCTTTCATGGCCTTTCCCACGAACTTCCATTCTTTTTAAAAAAATCACAATCAAAATGGATCGTAACTATGCACGATCTAATTTTTTTAAGATACCCGGAGTTTTTTCCCTTTATAGATAGGCAAGTGTATTTTCAAAAATTCAAACGAGCTTCAGCTTCAGCCGATATTATTTTGGCCATTTGTGAACAAACAAAAACTGATTTAATTGAAATATTAGGAGTTGATGAAAAAAAAATCATCGTTCACTATCAAAGTTGTGATCCTCAGTTTTATCAAAAGGCCTCAACTAATCAATTTGAAAATGTTCAAAAAATTTATAACTTGCCAGAAAAATTTATATTAAATGTCGGGGCTTTTGAAGAAAGAAAAAATCAATTAAATATTTTAGAAGCCTTCAACGAAATTTCTAATGAGTTTTCTCACGATCTTGTTTTCATTGGTCAGGGCAAGAAATATTTGGCTAAGGTAAAAAATCGCGCCATTGAATTAGGTTTATCTAAGCGAGTGCATTTTCTTTCAAATATTAAGTATTCAGATTTACCAGTTTTTTATCAACTGGCCGAAATCTTTTGTTTTCCCTCAATTTTTGAAGGGTTTGGAATACCAATCATTGAATCACTTTTTTCTCATACTCCCGTTTTAACTTCACATGGTTCATGTTTTCCTGAAAGTGCAGGCCCTAATTCTTACTATATCGATCCACTATCAGTACATGATATTGCAAACGGACTTAAAAATATTCTTAGTTCTCCTGATCTTCAATTAAAAATGACAACAGCTGGATTTATTTATGCAGATCAATTTCGGAGAGAATACTCGACTGAAAAGCTTTTGAAGATTTATCAAAAAACTTTATCCTAGTTAAAGAAGCGGCAAGAAATTCCGATAGGCAATTAGAATCACATGGTAGTGATTCTATGTTTTAAGGATGATGATGCGAGTTTCTACAAACGTACAATCGATGATCGCGCAGAGATATGTCAATGGACATACCGAAGCCACTGCTCGAGAAGATGAGAAATTATCTTCTGGTGAACGCATCGTACGTTCCGCTGATGATCCGGCCGGATTAGCAATTTCAGAAAAAATGAAATCAAAAATTCGCAGTAATTACCAAGCTGAAAGAAATACAAATGATTCAATATCACTTTTACAAGTGGCCGAAGGTTCATTAAATGTCATTCAAGATATGGCCATTCGATTAAGAGAACTTGCAATGCAATCTTCTACAGACACTGTATCCGACAGTGACCGCATGATTGTTGATAAAGAATTTCAAAATTTAAAATCTGAAGTTAAACGTCTGACTATTTCTACAAGTTTTAATGGTCACAATATTATTAATGATAAAAATAATGTCTATGATTTACAAGTAGGAATCAATGGTAAAGCTTCAGAAGATCGAATAAAATATGACATGAGTAAAGTAATGGATATTTCAAATAATTTTGGAATTGGAACTATTAATTTGCAATCCAAAAACTCAGCACAAAACTCATTAACTGCAATTGATAAAATGATGACTCAGATAAGCAGTAGTCGTGCAGAACTAGGAAGTATGGGCAATAGAATGAATTCTGTAATTCAGAATTTGCAAGTGGGGAGAGAAAATTTATCAGCTAGTAATTCAAAAATTCGAGATGCAGATGTTGCTCTTGAGGCCAGTAAAAGATTTACCTCTCAAATTTCTGAAAGTGCATCGCTAAGTATGCTAAAAATGTCTAATAATCAACCTGGATTAATTTTAAAACTAATAGAGAATTAATTCTTTTTAAATTGTAGAGTAAACGTAGTTCCAACTCCTAACGAACTGGAAACTTGAATTTTAGCATTATGTTTTTGGATAATATGCTTTACGATAGCAAGACCAAGTCCTGTTCCTTTGGAAGAAGAGGAGTGGGAAACTTCACCTCTATAAAATCTTTCAAAAATTCGATGTATTTGGTTTGGCGGAATACCTGTTCCGTTATCTTTGATAATTAAACAATCAAAATCATGATCAACTTTTGTCTGTATTGAAATATTCATTTTAGAGGGGCCATATTTTAAGGCATTATCAAGAAGATTTAATAAAATTTGTTCAAATAGAGGAATGTCTATGAAGAATTCTTTTTGTTCAATTTCAAATGTATAAATGACTTCTTTCTCGGGATAACTGACTAATAAGTCTTGTGCAAGAAAAATAATATTGTCTTCAATTTCGACATGTTCTTTATGTATTTCTGATTTTTTTTCTACAGATGATAATAACAGTAGATCGTTAAAAAGATTAATCATTCGAGTAGAGTTATATTCCATTTTTTGAATAATAGGATTTATTTTATGAGAAATTTCAGGAATGTTAGAAATATCATTTTTAAGTACTTGAATATGACCGTGTAATACAGTAAGCGGTGTTTTTATCTCATGAGAAAAGTTGGAGATAAAATCTTCTTTAATTTGTTCAGTGTTTTTACGTTCCGTAATATCGTGAAATATACAAATATAATATTCAGAATTTTCCAGCGGAGAACAACTTATATCAAAAAACTGAGTCATTGGAGTTTGGATTGTATCAAAATAAAAATTTTTAAGTTTAGATATCTCCCGACGTGTAATAGCAAGTTTTAAAAAATTATGAAAATCTAGGTTTCTATTTATTTCAATAAATGAAATGGGAAAGGTGAGATCTAGGGTGTTGAAAAACTTATTCAAGGCAGAATTACTTTTAATCACAGTTAAATCTTTAGAAAATATAAAAATAGCATCCTGAAGTGAATTAAAAATATGTTGGTTAAATTCCATTAAGAACCTTTTACTCGGTAACCTATTCCTCTAATTGTTTCAATGATATTTGAGTATTCACCAAGCTTTTTACGAAGCCCAAAAATATGAGTGTCAATTGTTCTATTTGTTACATGAACTGGACCATCTTGAATGTGAGAAACTAATTGATTACGGGTAAATACTTTGCCTTGTGTTTGAAAAAAACAACATAGTAACTTATATTCAGACACAGTTAAATCAATCGCTATACCATCAATTGTCACCAAGCATTGAGTAGTATCTATCATTAATTTTTCATACTGAAGAGAATCATTAGAAGTTACAGGACTTCTTCTTAGAAGCGAGCGAACTCGGGCCATGAAAATTGATAAATCAAATGGTTTTGTCACATAATCATCTGCACCTGCATCAAGTCCTTCAATGACCTGTTCAGCTGAGCTTAGTGCAGTCACCATGAGAATGGGAATATTTTTTGTCGGTGTATTTTCTCTGATAAAGTGTGATATTTCGGTTCCATTCATAAAGGGTAACATTCTATCTAAGATAAATAGTCTAGTAGATTTTGCTAAGTCACTTTTTATAAATTGTAGCGCCTCTTTACCGTCGAAAAAAACTTGTGATGGTAACTCAGCTTTTTTTAACAGTGACTGAACCATCTCGCTAATTTCTCTGTCATCTTCGATTATCACTATCACTTTTTAATCCTTTTTATTATTTTTTAAATCGAAATTATGTCGTATATCTGAGCCGGACTCTAGAAAAATGACATCTTCAGCAATATTCTTTGCATGATCACCGATACGTTCAAGATTTTTTGATATTTTAATAATACTATATCCCTCGTCAAAACTTATTTCATTATTTTTAATTTGGTTAACATGAAAATGAACTATATCTCTATTTAGTGCATTTATTTCCTGGTCGTGCTGTATGACATCTGTTGCCAGTTTAATATTGTTTCTTACAAAAGCATCTAGCGCATTTTTAACCATTAAATTTACTTCGAGTGCCATATTTTTAATTTGTAGAATTTCTCTACCTATCTTAATTGCATGTCGTTTTATTTTTAATGATTGATCACCCATTCTTTCTAGGTCTGCATTAATCTTCATTACAGCTATTGCTGTTCGCAAGTCTTTGGCAGTCGGGCCTTTTAGCGCAATATATTTAAAACAAGAATCGTCAATTAACATATGAAATTCATTTATTCTTTTTTCGAGCGCAAAAATATCTTCTAAAGATTTTTCAGCATTTAGAGAGCCTGATAGCGAAGCCTCAACTATGCTGGCCATCTGTAAAATATGTTCTCTTAAGTCTTTAGGTGAAATATCCATCTTAATCCTCTCTTATTTAGCCGAAGCGTCCAGAAATATAATCTTCTGTTTGTTTGATCTTTGGGTTAGTAAAAATGTCTGAACTAAGTCCATGCTCTATCATGTTTCCATAAATAAAGAAGGATGTATAATCTGAAATTCTAGCTGCTTGTTGCATATTATGAGTCACAATAATAACTGTATATTCACGTTTGATTTCATTCATTAATTCTTCAATTTTTGCAGTTGCAATTGGATCAAGAGCTGATGTTGGTTCATCCATTAATAAAACCGGAGGATTTACTGCAAGTGCTCGAGCAATACACAACCGTTGCTGTTGTCCTCCTGATAAAGATGTGCCTAAAATGTGAAGTTTATCTTTAACCTCTTCCCAAAGCGCAGCTTTTTTCAAACAGCTTTCGGCAATATCCATTAGTTCAGACCGTTTTCGAAATCCTTGTAGTCGTAAACCAATTATAACGTTATCAAGAATACTCATCGATGGAAATGGATTTGGTTTTTGGAATACCATTCCTATTTGTCGACGGATATCTACAACATCAATTTTTTTATCATAAATATTTTTACCATCAAGCAAGACTTCACCGCTTACGGATGTGCCTTCAATTTCTTCATGGATGCGATTTAAACAACGTAGGTATGTTGATTTTCCACAGCCAGATGGACCGATAATAGCATTAATAGTTTTTTCTTGGTATGTAACATTGATTCCTTTTACTGCATGAAAGTCTCCAAACCATGCTTCTAAGTTCTTTGTTTCGAGTATAATTTTAGATTCGCTCATATTAAATTCCTTTATTCTTTTTCATTTTACTTAAAAGAAAACGTGCGAATAGATTCATGCCTAAGATAATAACAATTAAAACAAATGCTCCGGCCCAGGCTTGTTGTTGCCAATCCTTATAGGGTGAAATTGCATAGGTATAAATTTGTACAGGAAGAGTGGCCATCGGTTTACTAATATCATAACTCAAATACATATTTCCAAACGCAGTAAATAGAAGAGGAGCTGTTTCACCTGATGCACGAGAAATGGCTAAAATGACCCCCGTGAATAAATTAGAAAGTTCACCCTTTAAAATAATAAACAAGATAACTTTCCATCGAGGTAACCCTAGAGCTAAGCCTGCTTCACGGATATGGTTTGGAACCAGTTTTAAAATTTCTTCAGAAGTTTTAATTACTGTTGGTAACATGATAAGACTTAATGCAAAGCCACCGGCCAATGCCGAAAAACTTTTTAGAGGGACTACTATCATGATATAAGCAAATATTCCGATTACGATAGATGGAATTCCACTCATAAGTTCAATTGAAAGTTTTAGATTTTTTGCTAGTTTACTTTTTCTAAATTCTGAAAGATAGATAGCAGAGATAACGCCAACAGGTACTGCCAGTAGTGCTCCTAAGCTTACTATAAAGATTGTCCCCAAGATGGCATGTTTCATCCCTCCGCTAACTTCACCAACAGGCTTAGGTAGTTCAGTGAAAAAAGATATTGATAAAGCGCCAACACCTTTCAAGAATATAAATTTAACAATTAAGAGAAGTGGAACTAACACAATAATAGCGCTTGAGATTACACATAGAAGAAATAAATAATTTTTTAATTTTCTAATTAATAAATAATTCATCTGGTCCTTGATATGTTTTTTACAATAGTTTTTGCAAACAGATTGGCCAAAAAGGTAATTAAAAATAAGAGCAAGGCAATATAACAAAGGGAGGCAACATGTTGAGGCGAGTTTGCATCGGTATATTCATTGGCCATTACAGAGGCCATGGTAGCTGCTGGAGAAAAAAGTGAAGTTGATATTGTGGGTGAATTACCAATTAGCATAGTAACCGCCATTGTTTCACCTAATGCTCTTCCTAGTCCTAAAACGACCGCGCTTGAAATACCTGAGACAGATGGAGCTAATACTGCCATTTTAATCATTTCAAATTTTGTAGCACCTAATGCATATGAAGCTTCTTTTTGATGATTCGGTATTAATTCAAAAACTGTGCGACAAATTGAAGAGATAGTAGGAATGATCATTATCGACAGTACAAGTCCTGCTGTTAAAATACCTATCCCAAAGGATGGGCCTTGAAAAATTGGAAGAAATCCAAAATGAGTTTTAAGAAAAGGAGCTATAAATTCTTTCACAAAAGGTGACAAATAAAAAATTCCCCAAAGTCCAAAAACAATACTAGGGATTGCAGCCACCATTTCCACCAAAAGTGAAAGTATTTGAGAAAATTTAGTTGGTAGATATTCTGAAATGAGAAGTGCAAGTAGAATGCTAACAGGTGCAGCAATAAGCAAGGCCAGAAAGGAAGTTACTAAAGTACCAAAAATAAAAGCTAGCGCTCCGAAATTATTTTCGACAGGATTCCATTCAGTCTTGATAATAAAGGAAAGCCCATTTTTTGCAATTGAAGGTGCTGCAGATGTTGTTAAAATATAAATAATATAAATTAAAATACCAATGACAATTAAGGCAACTAATCTCAGAAAATAAAACAGGATCGCATCCTGAGTTTTTGAATTAATCTTGAATGTAAAAATATTTTTCATTTAAGCTATAATCGACAAAAATGATCAAAATATAAAGGGCCAAATGTTAGGATTGTGTTAGTAAATGGAGCCAAAGGCCCCATTTATGCAATTTAGGACTGATTTTAGATACTAGTGCGCATTTTGAGATACGTATAACTTGAAACTTTTATCCTTACTTCTTCTAATGATACATCTTCCTACGTCTTTTCTTTCAACTAAATACTCATAGTATTCAGGAAGAGTGTCTGCGATTTCAAGAATTGATTTTCCCTCATGTTCTCCAAAATCGATGAAAACCTTATCTTCTTCAATGATGCCCGTTAACGGACTTACGTCTGCTGATGCCATTATTTCCCTCCCTAGAATTAATTGGCTAAGTAACTTAAATATAGTGTTTCATGCTTTGTAATAATTTGAAAAGAGATTTATGCATGATTGAATTGCTCATCTATTCATGTGTATTTTTAAAAAAATTTTTAAAATACACTACAATCAATTTAAATTCCTGTGGGTACTGTTCACTTATTAATAGTCGGATAATATCTAAACTTTTAAATAGTGATTCATTTTTTCTAAATGGTCTGGTGGTAATCATGGCCGCGACTGTATCCATCACAGAAATAATCATTGTTTCAAAGCCAAAAATAGAATTTGGATCATCCTTTGCGGCCAATTGATAACGCTTGGTTAAGGTACTATAGATGTGATGATTTTCAATAATTTTTAAATGATTTGGAGGCAAGGGGACTCTGCCCTTTAAAATATTTACTGATAATTGTGGATGGCTTGCAAGTAGGGTTTTATCTTCTTCTGTTAAGTTTTCTTCATTATATTTTTCTACAGGAATAGCAGACATCCCAATATCTTTAAGATAACTAGTAAGAAAAAAAAGTTCAATGTCTTTATCAGTATACATTTGCGAGCTTTTCATAACTCCCATTGTGAAAAGAGTAGAGAGAAAGGGTTGTGCATAGATATAATGATGTCCTTGATTGATAAATCCTTTATAAAGTTCTTCATGTATTTGTGGCTTATTATAAAGAAAAATTGCTAAATTTTTAGCACTTTGTACTTGAAGGGCCAAAAGTGAATCGTTAGTAGGATCTTCATAAAGGTATCCCAAATTTAGAGTCAATAAATTGGCCTGTAGTCTGGCCTTAATCAAGGGGTCTCCAATTGAGAGTGCTCTTGTGACATTTCGTAAATTATCTTGCTGAGCCGCTCTTAGTAGCAAACGATCTTGGTCCGTGACAAAAAGATTTGAAATTTTTTTTTGTAGAATGTTTTTTAAGAGATTATTATTTATTTCAGACTTTTTATAGATGACAACTTTAAATAGACCATCTATTTGAGCATAAATATCACAAGGAGCAACTTCAATAAAAAAAACCTCTCGGAAAGCAATCGAGGTTAGTTTAAAACTTAGAGCATTTTGTTCAAGAATTTTAAACGGATTTTTCATATATTTAAAAGCCTAACTCAAAGTTATGTTATAATCAAACAGGGGTAACGATGAAAATTTTAGTAATATTTTATATAATGATGTCTTTTAACCTAATCGCTCAGACTGAAATGGGTACGTTGTCTTTTACCAAAGCAGATATTGAAAAAAGTTTGGATAAATTAAGGCAAGATGGTCAAATTTCAGAGGTAGATTATTTAAAAACAAAAAAAGAACTAGCACTAATGGATCAAACAAAAATTAATGCGATTACACAAAAGGGGATTGAAGCAGTCAAGAAAAACCCTGATCAAAATAATATAGATATAGAGCAATTAGAAAAAGAATTAAATAATAGTGCTAAGTAAATCGGGATGCCTTTATATAATGGCAATTTTAGAGAATAATCAAATTAAGCTACTTGTAGTAAAATTAAGTATATATCGACAAAAGTAATCTAGTTAAGAATTCTTTGCAAATCTTGTTACAATTAAAAAAATATTTGTGAGGGGTAAAAGATGAAGGAACTTATTTCATTAAATGATTATCTGGGAAAGAAAAACTTATCTGATCATCTACATTTAACCTCAAAAATTAGTTTTCATTGGTCCAATTGGGAACAAACATGTTTAAAGCAACGTGAGTATTATAAAAATTATAATAATAATTTTTACTTAACTTCACTGAATAATCAATTGCTAGAATTAAAAACACATCCAATCTGGATTTGTAATAAAGTAGAAATAATACGTACAGATTTATACTCACTTTACGAATCATACCTTGATAGTCGATTGAGACTAACATGGCTTGAAAGAAAAGATGAACTTCTATTTTCTACCTCAAATGAGCAAGGACCATACTTTTCTCTGACTTCAATGAAATGGTTTAACAAAGATATCTATTCTCAGTTTGTAATGAGAAAAATCCTTATTGAACAATTTACTTTGCGTTCATTTCGATTAAGTACCGAAATTCCAATTACAATTAAATTTGATAATGATGTAAATCAATATCAAAATAAAGTTTCAATTCATCAATTAACTGAAACTGGTGTGATGTTGAAGATTTCAGATAAAAACTTTGTTAATAAAATTAAAAACTCATTTATGTTAGAGTTAAAAATTCCTACTAAGGCGATTAAAAGTACTAACAATTTAAATATCCATGATACTTACGAAAAGCTGAAAGATGTAACTTTTCAAGAAGATATTCATTTAAATTCTTATCAACTTGAATCAAGAATATTAAATTTTTATGGTAATTTGGCCAATTCACAACGTAGTGGTGAAAATGAGTTCTTTATTTTTGCACGTTACGAAGATTTAGTAGCAAATGGCCATAATGTTAGCCTTACAAATACTTTTGCCAATTTGGTTTCTAAAACTAAAAAATACTTCACGAAAGAGTTAGATTTATTGGTATTTGAATTAAAAGCAGCTTAGTTAAAACAAAGCCGAGCTTAAAGCTAAAGTATTCTAAATAATGTTCCGAAAGGTAAATATCAAAACAACATAGCACTTCTGAGGGGGATTTTATGGGTGATAAACACAGTAATAAAGAGAAGCATGCGAGTAAGAAGTTAACAACAAAAGAAAAGAAAGCTCAAAATCATTTAAAATTAATTGAAGGAGCGAAAAACAAGTCTGGAACACCAGTAGCAGCTGTTAATAATTTTCAAAAAGATAAAAAAGCAGCGTAGTTTAATTTCTAGTTTCTATTAAGGGGCCCATTGTTCATATGGGCCCCTTAGTATTTATATATATTTTTTAAAAAATGATATACTAAGTGAATGAAAAAAATTTTAGTAATTTCTGATAACGATTTATTAAATCAATTATATTTAATTAATTTTGAAATATATATTGGAGCCAAGGTTACAATTATCAAAGATATTAATACTGCAGAAAAATCATTATTAGATTTGCAAAATTTTGATTTGATTATTTCTATGGCGATGTTAAATGAGCATGATATTGGATCTAAAAGTTCATTCACCTTAAAAGAAATGAATAGTAAAATACCGTTGCTCGTAATTGGAACACCGGCCGTGGAATTATCTAATGCAATTATTATTCAAAGTTCTTATAATCTACAAAATCTTCTAAGAACAATTGCTTCTTCTTTAGGTATTACTGCAAAAGAAAGATCAGAAGTTGCAGTACCAAAGTATTATCCTATTGCTGTAACTTATCTTCAGTATTTAACAAACACACCATGCATACTCTATTTACAAGTAAAAATTTCTAAAACTCAGTCTGACTATATTATTTGTGCAAAAAATGAATCGAATATCCTGAACCTGGCCACAAAGCTTCACAGCGAAGGTGTTGTAAATCTTTATGTAAACTCGCTAGATCGTTTGACAATAGTTAATAAAATTTCATTGGCGATTACGTTTCATATTGCGAGTACAAATGGTGCTTCAGTTGTCGATAAATCAAATGCTGTTTCCACTGGATTTTCATTTGCGGCCAGTCAGTTAATAGATAATCCAGAGGTTGTTCAAGAGATAATTACAATTGCTGAAACTTGTTCAAAAGTTATGGATAATATTGTCTCCGAAATTTCAGACATAAAGATGTTAATTGATATGTTAATGCGCAATCAGGAAGGATATATATATACCCATTCTATGCTGGTTGCATATGTTGCTAAACATATTATCAAAAATGTCAGTTGGGGAGGAGAGAGCCATGTCGAAAGAATAAATTTCATGGTCTTCTTTCACGATTTATATTTAGTTCCAATTTTTAATTCACATCCTGAATTAATTAGTGAAGAAGATTTGATCTTTGATAAAAGCATGTCGAATGAAGAGAAAGATATTATCATTCATCACGCTCGATTGGCCGGAGAACAAATTTCTAAATATAAAAAATGTCCTCCAGGTGTAGATGTTTTAATTAAACAGCACCATGGAATGAGTAATGGAATAGGTTTTGCGACGGATTTTAGTGACAGTATTTCACCGCTATCTAAGCTGTTTATTGTCTCAGAATCTTTTGTTGATTATTATTATAAGAAAAAAATGAATAAAGAAAAAATGAACCTTGCTGAATGTATTGAACAGCTGAATTTAAAATACGCAAAACATACTTATCGGAAAATCATTGATCCATTACTTACTTTAAGATTTTAACTTTCCATTTCTTTGACCAACTTTTCAAGTAATTTAAATGGTTCTTTAAAATTACCTCCTTTAAAATTGGGCTTAAGTTGATTTACAATATTGCGTAAAACATTAGGAGTAAAACTAGATTGTTGAGCAAGTTTTGAGACGACATTATTAACTAAAATAAAAATACATGAAATAGTAGTCAAAGAGGAAGAGTTTACGCCCTTTGGAAATCCGTCGCTAGTTGGGCGCTCGTGGTGTTCGGCCAATATAAAATCTACATCGGAAAATCCATGAAAAAGTCTGGCAATAATTGCTGCTTTCTCAGGATGTTCAAAAAAGTTTTGTTGCTCTTGTTCGGTAAAGGTTTTTAAGTACGGATCATTAATGGATCTGACTTTAATAAAGTCATCATTTGTTAAATGTATATCTTGTAAAACAGCCGCAAGAGCGATCTTATTTAATGCCATGTCTGAATTCCAGCGCATTTTTAGTAGTATTGAGCGAGCCAGGTAAATTGTGAGTAATGTTTGTTGAGCAAAGGTAATAGATCTGTTGTAAATAACTAGTTCACAGACTTCCTTTAAGTCTGTGTCACTTCTAATAAAATTGGAACTGGATTCAATAAATAATTGAGTTAGTTTGACAATTTCATCAGTAACACTGAGTAATTGAATAAATTCTCTAATAAAGAAAATCGACTGTTGATGTAAAATGATTAATTTTTTCTTTTCAACATTTTTAATATCATAAAATTTAGAAATATTCTTAATTGAAGTCATTAAAAACTTTAGACTCTCATCTTTCTTCAGATAAAGGTATTTTACACCTTTTTGAGCGTAGGATTGAATTTGTTGATGAGAGTAGGGGCGATTACCTTGAATGATTTTGCCAAATTTATCTTCAGTTAATTGAATATAAACATCGTAAGGCACTTGGTTAAAAATAAAAAAGTTCTTAATTCGCATTGGCTGTAAATCGTCAAAAGTAAATTCACCTACTGATTGTTCAAATTCTGTTGCCTTGATCCAGGAGATAGCAGCTTGAATCGCTTCCTGTAGTTTTTGGCCCTTTAAAGGAAGCTTGACAATGAAATTTGTTTTAGAGTTTTCAATAATTTCATCATTTAAATGAGTCTTAATAGAAATTGAATTGCATATAAATACAATTGGTATAATACCTAAATGTTCCATTATTTGATCTAGCTGCACTGTTAAATCTAGTGGCTGCGAATTAACATTCACTATTATGAGTGAAATTTGTCCTGATAGATTAATACAATCTAAAATATCCCCTTGACTCAGTTCAGTACTTACAACTTCTAGGTGTGGAAAATTGGATTGAATAAGGTAAGAAATGGGTTGATCTTCGTCATCTCCACTTTTTAAAAACAAAGCTTTCAAGTTACGACACCTGTCTGGTAAAATATTTTATGCTTAATTTAATATACAATAAAAATCCTCAAGAGGCACAAAGACTTTTTCATGGACGTGGAAAAAGCCAAATTAATTTCGACTTTATAAATATTGACTATTTCCCTCCAGTTATTTTAATAACACTTTATAGAGATGCTTCATCAGAGATTATAAATTCAATTCAAAATCAACTATTAAATCTACCCGGACTTGAGTTTAATAAAATCTTACTACAAAAGAGATTTCTTCCTATGGCGCCTACAGAATCTTTATTAGGAGATCCTATTTTTGAACATTTGTGTGAAGAAAATAATTTAAAATATTCAATTAAGTTCGGCTCTACACAAAATCTTGGTTTTTTTCTAGATATGAAATTAGGAAGAGAAATAATACAAAATAATATTGCTGGAAAAAAAGTCTTAAATTTATTTTCCTATACATGTGCATTTTCAGTTGTGGCCATGAAGTACGGCGCCTCCGAAGTTGTTAATATGGATATGTCAAAACCTGCTTTGAGTAGAGCAAAAGAAAATCATTTTATAAATAATTTAAACATTAAAAATGTTAAATTTTTTGCCCATGATATTCTAAAATCTTTTGGTCTCATTAAAAGATTAGCACCTTTTGATTTTATTATTATTGATCCACCTAGTGATCATGGTAGTCATTTTAAAGTAGATCGAGATTATCCCAAATTAATTTCACGACTTAAGGATTGGAGTAGTCCTGGTGCGCTTGTGCTTACTTGTCTCAATTCACCTTTTCACTCTTTTAACTTTTTAGAAGAATGTATGAAACTTTCTTTTGACTCTGTGGAGCTACTTGAAAAATGTGGAGCACCTAAATCATTTGCTGAAACGGACCCTGAAAGAGGACTTAAAATTATGCTTTGGAGATTGCCATGAAAAAAATGATCGCAAAAAAATTATTACAGATAGGATGTGTAAAATTCTCTCCACAAGAATATTTTGTATATGCTTCTGGGTTAAAGGGACCTATCTACTGTGATAATCGTATGATTTTATCTCACGTGAATTTAAGAGATCTAATAATTGAAAATTTCCAAGCTATTATGAATAAAGAAAATTTTAACTTTGATTTAATTGGCGGAATAGCAACTGCCGGAATTCCATACGCTGCAATTATTGCAGATCGGCTTAAAAAGCCGATGATTTATATTAGACCTAAAGCAAAAGGCCATGGGAAAAAAAATCAAGTAGAAGGTGATTTCAATCATGGACAGTCAGTGATTCTTTTTGAAGACTTAATAAATCAAGGTTCAAGTGTATTAGATGCTCTTGTCGGACTAAAAGAGGCGGGCTTAACCGCGTCACATTGTCTGTCAATAGTGGACTATCAAATGCCCATTGCCCAAAACAAATTGGGTGCAGCACAGATTCAACTTTTTTCCCTGACAGATTTTTCCTCATTGGTAGAATCAGCTTTAGAGTTAGAATTAATAAACTTAGAAAATAAAAATGAATTATATAAATGGCACCAAGGAGGAATCTATGGCCTTAACAGCTAAAGTTGAAATTGAAGGGAAAGTTTTTGAGTATCCTGTAATTGAAGGTTCTGAGAAGGAGCGAGCAATAGATATTTCTAAACTAAGAGCAGACACTGGTTATATTACAATAGACTATGGTTTTATGAACACAGGTTCATGCGCATCTGCTATTACGTTTCTGGATGGTGAAAAAGGGATACTTAGATACAGAGGTTACCCAATTGAACAATTGGCAGAAAAATCTAATTTTGTTGAAGTATCTTATTTGCTAATTTATGGAAAACTTCCAACTGCAACAGAGTTAAAAAACTTTGAACAAAAAATTGCAAATGCTTCAAAATTACCAGAGGGAGCAACTAAGATTATTGATTCTTTTCCTAAAGATGCTCACCCAATGGCCATTGCTTCTGCAGCTACAGTTGCCTTATCTGCATTTCATACTAAATATACTTCTGCCAACCCAACCATGGAAGAAAAAGAAGATATTATTGCTATTATGATGGGACAATTTAAAACCTTAGCCGCTCATCAATACAGACGTTCACAAGGTTTAAATCCTATTGCTTCAAATTCGACTCTTTCATATTGTGAAGACTTCATGATGATGATGTTTGATAAGAAAGTTAATGCAGAAGTTGTCAAAGCATTAGACGTACTTCTTATACTACATGCAGATCATGAACAAAATTGTTCTGCTTCTACAGTAAGAGTAGTTGGCTCTGGTCATGCAAATGTATTTGCTTCAGTTGCTGCCGGCATTAATGCCCTATGGGGTGCATTGCACGGAGGAGCAAATCAAGAAGTTTTAGAAATGCTTGAAATAATCAAAAAAGATGGTGGCGATTTTAAAAAAGCACTAGAGAGAGCAAAAGATAAAAATGATACTTTCCGCTTAATGGGATTTGGTCATAGAGTTTATAAAAATTTCGATCCACGTGCTAAAATTATTAAAAAAGCATGCGACACTGTTCTTGTTCAATTGGGTGTAAAAGATCAATTATTAGATATAGCTAAAGGACTTGAGCAAGAGGCTTTGGCAGATGACTATTTTAAATCTAGAAATTTATATCCAAATGTAGATTTTTATTCTGGTATTATTTACCGTGCACTTGGTATTCCAACAGGTATGTTTACTGTAATGTTTGCAGTTGGAAGAATGCCGGGATGGCTTGCTCAATGGAAAGAAATGAGAGAAGCGAAGGAAACTAAAATTTCTCGTCCACGTCAGGTTTATACTGGAAGTACAACTCGCGAATACGTAGACATTGGAAAACGATAATAATCTAAAAAGGGGCCACGGCCCCTTTTTTATTTCTTATGATGACTTAAAAAATAGTTTATTAACTCCAAATATAAGGGAAGGTGAGCTAGTTAGAAATATTAAACTTATTTCTGAAAATTTTACCAATTCTCGCAGCGAAATTACTAAATATGTTTTAGATGAAAAATTAGTTTCATCTTATACAAGCTTTTATTTTCCTACCAATATTCCTAAATTACATTTCTTATTTGAGCAATTATCAACAGAAGTAAAAAATGATTTATTTAATAGAGAGTTTATTGATTTTGGAGCAGGTCCGGGAACTTTTTCATTTGCCTTTAGATCCTTGAGACAGTTGGATGGGGCTAAAATTACTTGTATTGATTCTTCATTTTTGATGCTGGATCAATCTAAAAAATTAATGACAAATTTTTTTCCAGGTCAACAGATTGAATACCTAAAAAATTATTCAAATAAAAATGAAGAGTCTATTTTGTTTTTTGGAAACTCAATTAATGAGATAGGTGTATCTAGGGCCAGTGAAATAATAAAATCAGTATCTCCTGAGTATGTAATTTGGATTGAACCTGGAACCAGTGAGTTATTTTTAGATTTAAAAAAACTAAGATCAGACCTCGTAAGTCGATATGATATAATTTATCCCTGCCCTTCAGGACATGAATGCCCAAATATCTGGTGCCATCAGGTTTTGAGAACTACGTTTCATCCAAGTATTGAAAGAATTAGTCAGCTTGTTGGTTTAAATAGAAAAACCTTGCCACTTGTTGCTCATGTCTATCGCAAGAAAAAAAATGTCTCAGCAATCAAAGTTGAAACCGCACTTATTGTTCAATATTTAAATGAAACAAAATTTAGTTTTTTGTATGAGGTTTGTATTTTGGAAGATGGGGAAAATAAACTTGTTACATTTGAATTATTAAAAAAATTTATGAATAAAGAAATAATTAAAAAATTTAAAAATGCTAATGTCGGTGAGAAAATTATATTTTCAGTTTTAAAAAAGATAGATAATGTCTGGAGAGTTCGAGTGGAAAGTGAATAAAAAAAAAGCCTCTTTCGAGGCTTTTTTTTTATTATTTTTTTAGTTTTGATGCGTAATCTTCACCAAATTTCTTTTTAAATTTTTCAATTCTTCCTTCTGTATCTAGAATTTTCGTTTTTCCAGTATAGAAAGGATGACAAGCACCACAGATATCTATTTTGTCCATTGTAGATGTACTTCTGGTTGCATAAGATGCTCCACAAACACAATTAATTGTTACAGCTTCGTATTTTGGATGAATATTTGCTTTCATAGTGTCAGACCCTTGTAAAATATTATTGCTTAATACAATAACCCGTTGATAATCAATTTTAGATCAGTAATTTGACCAATTTAACAGTTTTTGTCAATAGAAAATATCAGTGAGCTGCGCAACTTGAGCAACCTGAACTCTCTTCGTTGTCTGGTTCTAGGTTTTTTATTTGCCAGTCACCATATTTCTGATTCAGAACCGCTACCGCAGTTTCTAAGTCTTCATGGCTACTTTGGTACATATCTTCATAATCTTTGTTACTAAGAGTGACATGATACTTTATAGTGACATCTGTTGAATTTGCCTCTAGATCAGCACCTATTGAAATGAATGCAATCAGGTTATCTGAGTAGTAATGTTGGGTATTCCAGTTGTTCGATGTTATTTTTGTGCTCATATATTAAACTAGTATCAATTATTGGTTGTCATGCCAAGTTTATACGTGTAGCTTTCATTTTTGAGTAATTTTGACGTGGAGGCTAGTTGTGGCTAAGAAAGGTCCAAGAGTAATTATCACACTTGAGTGTACAGAAGCTAGAAAAGAAGGAAAATCTCCTTCTCGTTATACTTCTACGAAAAACAAGAAGACTAAACCAGATCGTATCGAATTGATGAAGTATAATCCCTTCTTAAGACGTCACACTCTGCATAAAGAAATTAAATAATCTTATTAAAGTCACTATTGTCTTGTAAGTAGCTAAAAGTATATTAACTTTTAGCTACTTTCTATTTTAGTTTATTCAAATAAATGCCGATACGAACATTAGAAGTTATTCTTTTGGGAATCGGTAAATGGCTTTAAAAATCTTAATTGTTGATCCAGATGAAGCTTGGTTAGCTCAAGCAAAGAAATATTTTCTTGAGCAAACTTATGAAGTTAGTACTGTGGTGAATGGTCGTGACGCTCAATTAGCACTTTATAATGACAAGTTCTTTGCTGTTGTCCTAAATTTCGAAACTCAAAATCATTCGTGCTCACAAGTCTTAAAATTTATTAAAACCAATTATACTAATCAACGAGTTTTTATCATTGTAAATGATCAAGCGATGGTTGATAGCGACATGGTCACTGAAGAAAAATTGATAAAGCTTGGTGCTTTAGAAATGCTTGTACGTCCTTTTGAATTAGAAGCACTGAAGGATCGGATTGAGGGACACCAAAGTTTGGGTGACTTGATGTCATCTATAACAAAGAGAGAGGGAGTTTCTGCTGAAACTGAAGTAGAGCAAGGTGATGAAGAATTTACAAAAATAAAGATTGATGAATTTTATTCAGCCCAGGCCGTCCTGTTTAATATTTTTATTAAAATGAATTCAGGAAGATATCTTAAAATTTTAAATACAGGTGATACATTTTCTAAAGATCGAATTGATAAGTATAAAAATGAAAAGAAAGTAGAATTTCTTTATTTTCATAACAGTGATCGACGAAAATTTGTTCAATACAATAATTTTCTTGCAAAAAAACTAATTGAAAATAAAAATGTACCGGCGATTAGTAAAGTAAACATGCTAAAGAATGTTACTGAGAAATTTATCGAAGATACTTATACAGTTGGAATGAAGCCTCAGGTAATTGATCAAGGAAAAGCTGTTTGTGAAACAGTGTTTAGCCTAATAGAGTCACAAGCTGACTTATATAGTATTTTACGCTCATATCAAAACTTTGATCCTAATGCATTTTCGCACGCATTTTTAGTTACTCTTTACTCAACTGCAATTATAAAACAATTTGATTGGCAGTCCAAGGCAACAATAGAAACAACTGCCATGGCTTGTATGTTTCATGATATTGGTAAAACATTATTGCCAAAAGAATTTGTAGAGTTGCAGCCAAAAGACATGACACCTGAGCAAATCGAATTGTATCGACAACATCCGGAACTTGGAATGAAGTTAGTTGAAAACAATCGAATGATGAATAACTCTGTAAAGCAAGTGATATATCAGCATCATGAAGCATATGATGGCACAGGCTATCCGAATGGAACTAAGGGAAATAAAATTTTAACTTTGGCAAATATAGTATGTCTTGCTGATACCTTTGTGCACTTGATGATGGATCATAAATTACAACCAACAGAAGCATTAAAGAAAATTCTGATGAATAAAGAAGAAGTCAAACGCTATAATTCCATGATTATTGAAAGATTTATCAAAGTGTTTGTAGATCCTTCAAAAATACTTAAAGACACTGCCTTGCCATCTAATTCTAAAGTCGTAAATGGAAGAAAAGCTTCTTAAATCTTTTTGTCAAATAAATCTAGAAAATCTTTTTTAACGATATATGCTGTTTGATTATTTGAAATGGTAACAAGAAAGTACTGACCATCTTTTAAATCCAACTCTGGAAAACTAGAGAAAAGATTACTCACTCGATAGGTAATAATATTTTTATTATTATCGTTGGCCGTTATAATAATTGCAGGAGTTCTATTTAAAATTAATATTTGTTTTTTTTGTGAATCAGTTTGAGTGTCGAGAACAAAACTGCTTTTTATTGTTGAGATATCTTGAAAAAATTCTTCGACTTTATCCAAACTAAGTGGGATATCTTCGTTAGAATTCATCCATTTCATATCTTTTTTAAGTATGTTAATATTTCCCGAAGATTTTTTTGTAAATACTAATTTAAAACTATTGATACTTTCAAGATCAATTGAAAATATCTTTGATTCAATTAAATCCAAGATCGTTGCATTTTCAATTGATACACTTGGTACTTCTACTTGAAAAATATTGTTCTTACCAATAACTTTTATGTAAGTGGTATTGTCGATTGTATTTAATAAACCAATATCTAAGACTACTCTTTTTTGAGGCATAGGCGCTTCAAAGGTTATAGTTGCATTTGGGGGGTAAAGAGAAAAATTAGAGCTATTAATAGGATCACTAGGATAGATGTTTTTAATTTTTATAGTTGTTAGTGAGCTAAAAAGTTTTTCAATAAAAATTGAGTTTGCAGTAATGTTGCGAGGTGAAGTCATGTGCCATGGAGAAATTTGATTTTTATCTATTTTGTCAAAGATGTAAGTGCCAGACTTATTTTTTAGCGTGATTTTTATGATTGAATCTAGTTCTGATGTCTTAAAAAGTGTAGAAAGTCCATCAGATTCAATACTCGATTTAATAGGAGTATGGAAAATATCTGTTATAAGTGCTGCTCCGGTAAGTAAAATAAAAAAAAGTCCAAGAATTGAGTTGGACAGATATTCGTATTTTTTTGAGGAGCGTATAGATGTCACATCGGCCCTATTATTTACAATCCTAAGTCGTCAAGTTCGCTTAGATCATCTTCATTTTTTGAAGATTTTTCTTTTGTTTCAATCTTAGATAAGTCTGGTTCTATTGATTGAATAAATTGTCTTAGAAGTGCTCTCTCTCCCTCTTTTAAAAAAGTAAATTTGATAAGCACTCTGTAAATATATTTATTTTTACTAATAATTCTACTCTGCATATTATAAGGTCTACAGTATAAAATGTCAGCATTCATTAAAAACATTTTAGGAATGCAGAATTGTAAAACTATCGATTGTCCTTCTGTGAAACCTTTATTGCAAAAGAAAAACATTTTCTCCATACTGATTTCTGATAATACCGTTTTTCCATTAAAGATTTTTTCTTCAGGAACAACTGGATGGGCAAAAACAATATTTATGATATTTGCATTTTCAGTAGGAATTAATGTTTCTGGTGTTGTTGCCTCTGGTTCCTCTGGCTCTGGATCATCTCCTCCGGCCATTGCTCTTGCCATTTCGTCTTCACTTGTATCGAGATCAGCTCCCGTTTTAAGAGCTACTAAATTACTCGTTGAATTTTCGCTTTTTAAAAATTGAACTCTAAATTCTTCTATATTTATGTCTGTTTCTGGCGCTGCTGTAAGTTTTTCTTGCAGACGTGCTTCTATCTCATCCCTGAGAGACCAAATCTTTAATGAGATTTTTTTAATGAGAACAGGATCTGATGAGCTGTTATGTATCATGCAATCAATCATCTCAATTCTGTGGAAGAAAAGAAAGGAGTGCTTCATTTCGGTAAAAATTACCAGATGGCCAACTTTCAAATAAGCAATATATGCTTAGCGTTATAAGTATTTATGACAAACATCTTTGAGTATTAAACTCGGATATAACTCCAAGGAGGGAGAGGGATGAAAAAAAAGCTAATTGGTATATCTCTAATGGTCTTTGGAAGTTTTGCAAATGCAATTGAGATTCCCGCAGTTCCTGGTGAGATTATTGTAAAGTTTAAAACAGGATTCGCAAAAAATTTTCATGTAAACGGACTTACTGTAAATAGAGAAATTAAACTTGCACATGAAAGTTTACATGTTCTAAAAACAAATAATGGTTTATCAAATTTCCAATCACTCTTATCGTCACTCAAAAATAACCCAGATATTATCTATGCTGAACCAAATTATATTTATCATGCAACAACAGATGATCCTCAGTTTTCACAATTATGGGGTCTATCTAATACTGGAAAAAATGAACCAAAAGGTAAAGCGGGAGTATCTGGTGCAGATATCAATGCAATTAGGGCCTGGGAATTAACGACTGGTTCTCGACAAGTCAAAGTAGCCGTCATTGATACGGGAGTTGATTACAATCATCCAGATCTAAAAGGAAATGTTTGGATTAATGAAAAAGAATTAAATGGTAAGCCAAGTGTAGATGATGATGGCAACGGCTTTGTCGATGATATTCATGGATATAATTTTGCAGTTAACACTGCAGACCCAATGGATGGACATGGACATGGTACACATTGTTCAGGAACAATTGGTGCACTTCATGACAATGGTGTTGGAGTTGCTGGAGTAATGTCAGAAGTTACGATAGTACCCGTAAAGTTTTTAGATGATAACGGTTCAGGTACCTTGGAAGCTGCTGTCCGAGCAATTGATTATGCCACTGAATTAAATGTAGATCTTATGTCAAATTCTTGGGGTGGTGGTGGAAAATCACAAGCACTTGAAGATGCAATTAGACGTGCAAGTGATAAAGGAATTATTTTTACAGCGGCCGCTGGAAATAGCTCATCTGATAATGATAAAGCACCTTCATATCCAGCGAGCTATGATGTTCCCAATGTCGTTTCTGTTGCGGCCTTAACTGCACAAAACGATCTTGCAAGTTTTTCATCATATGGTAAAAATTCAGTCCATATTGCGGCCCCTGGACAAAATATTTTGTCCACTGTTAAAGGTGGAGGCTACGAAGTAATGTCAGGAACATCAATGGCAACTCCGCATGTCTCAGGAGTTTTAGGATTACTTTTAGCTAAAGAGGGAAGAATGCCTCACGAAGTAATGAAAGAGCGCTTAACAATGACAGGAGTGCCGGTGGCCGCACTACGTGGAAAAACTCAAACAGCTTCACGTATTGATGCTTACAATTTGTTAACTGACACGCGTCCAGAAAGAAATGATCCAAATCCTCATAATTGGAAAGTTGTAACTCTTGACGAAGTTTTTCAATCTGAACACCCGTATAAAGAAAATACAACAATGAAAAAAATTGTAAAAGTTGCTGGAGCAAAATTTATAAGAGTAAAAGTTGTAAAATATGGAATGGAGTCAGGTTATGATTATCTTAGATTAACTGATGCAAAAGGAATTGCAGTACAAAAAATTTCTGGAACAGGGGAAAAATATACTTCAGATTATATGGAAGGAGATACTGTCACTCTTGATTTTATTTCAGATAGAACGGTGAATGGATGGGGATTTCAAGTTGAAGAGGTTGAAGTCCAATATTAGATTAAAATAGATAAAAAAAAGGCCTCGTAAGAGGCCTTTTTTTTATTGAAAATTCTTAATGTTTTTTTTAACAAATTTTGTTAGCGATCCAATTTTATCTAAAGAACGAATAGCGTGCGCTGTAAGTCTAAGTCTAATTGTTTCTCCACTAGCTGGATCAAACACTTTTTTAGAGTGAAGATTAATATGTTTTCTTGTTTTAGTTCTATTGTTAGCATGTGAAACATTGTTCGCTACTAATCTTTTCTTACCAGTTAAATCGCATGTTCGTGACATAAAAAATCCTTATCTCGAGTGTTTGAATTTAGAAAGGTAAATGTAATGCACGGAGAGTGAAAAGACAAGAAGGTTTTTCTACTCATATCTTAAAGCATCTATCGTTTGAATATGTGACGCTTTGCGAGCAGGCCAAACCCCAAATATAAGACCAGTAAAAAATGAGAGTAAAAAAGCAGGAGGTAGAATCCAAAATGGTGGTCTAGCGTCAAAGCCAGGAAAAAAGAAATAAAGTGTATGTGTAATGGCCATAGAAACTAGAATTCCGACAATACCTCCAGTAATAGAAATGACAACTGCCTCTGTTATAAATTGGCGGAGAATATCTGATCGTCTTGCTCCAACAGCTCTGCGGATACCAATTTCTCTCGTTCTTTCAGTTACAGAAACAAGCATAATATTCATAATCCCTATACCACCCACAAGCATGGAAATAAGAGCAATTGCCGCAAGAGCATAGGTCAGCATGTTTAAAATAGTATTCATGCTTTCTAACATGGTTACTTGTGTAACAACTGTAAAATCTTCTTCATTATTATGTCGCTCTTTGAGAATTAGGGTTAATTCTTTGACAGCATCATTTATTCCACCGCGAGAACGTGCAGCAGCTCTAATGCCAAAAAGTTTATCTGTATTAAAAAGGCGCAAAGCAGATTTTGTAGGAATAAAAACCATTTCATCAACATTAAAGCCCAATTTATTTCCAGTTTCTTTGATAACTCCAATTACACGGTGTTCACTATCATTAATTTTTACTAGTTTTCCGAGTGCATAATCAGTTCCAAAAAGTCCTTTTTTTACTTCATATCCTAACACTACAACTCGTCTGCCGGCTTCTTCTTCTTCTTTGGAAATATAATTACCTTCTCCGATAGTCATGTTAAATATTTTAATAAATTGTTCGTTAGAGCCAAAAATATTTATATTTTGTGAGGCTTCTTCATTTTTAACTGTTCCCGCACCAAACATAATTCCCGAAACAGCAGAAAGTGAAGGTGAAGTTTTCATAAGAGCATCAACATCTGTAAGTGTGAGTTTACCTTTACTTGATGTTACAGGCGGGCCCATAGTACTTTTTTTATCAGTTTTTCCAGGCTGAACAATTATAATATTAGTCCCTAAGCTTTCGAATTCTGAAGTTATGTATCTTTTTGCTCCAGTTCCAACTGAAACCAGCAAGATAACAGCGCTTACACCAATGATCATTCCAAGCATAGTAAGAATTGATCGAAGTTTATTTTCAACTAGTGCTTCGAAAGATTGTAGAAGAATCATTTTAATATTCATGATTTTTTTTCTTCGGTTAGCCTACCATCACTCATAACCAAGACTCGGCGACAACGTTTTGCCACATTGGGTTCATGAGTAACCAGTATAACGGTCACACCTTGTTTATTTAAATCTTCAAAGAGATTTAAAATTTCTTCACTTGTTTTAGTATCTAGAGCTCCTGTCGGTTCATCAGCTAAAAGAATTTTGGGTTTATTAACTAGTGCCCTGGCAATAGCTACACGTTGGCGCTGTCCACCTGATAATTCATTGGGCTGATGGTGCATTCGAGAAGAAAGTCCAACTTGTTCTAGTGCTGAAATTGCCATTTCACGTACTGTTTTATCAGTAAGATTTGTTGAATATGCAGCAGCGTAGAGCATAGGCATTTCTACATTCTTTAATGCTGAAGCTTTAGGCATTAAATTAAAACTTTGAAAAACAAATCCAATTTTTTGATTTCTATAATGAGAAAGTTCATCGTCACTCATTGATGTCGTATTAATATTATCTAGAAAATATTGTCCAGTTGTCGGTAAATCAAGTAGACCAATTATACTCATCAATGTGGACTTTCCTGATCCAGAAGTTCCAATAATAGCGGTAAATTCACCTTCATTGATTTGAGCATTAACAGAATCTAGCGCATGAATAATTTCATCACCCATTTTGAAAGATTTGCTGATTTGTTTTAAATCTATTAAGGCCATTGTTTTAATTCTGCCTTTACTTTCATTCCATCAACTAGTTCGACGCCCTCAGGAGGTGAAACAACTGCGTCAGTTTCAGTTAATGAATTTACGATTTCCATTTTATCGTAATTACCTAGACCTAAGGTCACTGGTGTTTTTTTGATTTTTCCATCATGCTCAACGAAAACAAAACGATTTTTTCCAGTTCCTAAAATATAGTTTGTTGGTAAGGTTAAAACGTTATTTTTTGTTTCCGTGATAATTTCTACATCTGCCGATGCACCAACAGGTATAAGAATAGTTTTATCTAAAAATTCAAGTTCAATTTGACTTGTGCGATCTTGATCTTTTGCCGTTGAAACAAATGGGACAACATTAGTAACTTTTGCTTTTAATATTTGATTATTAAGCGCAGGTATTTTTATACGGGCCAAATTATCTTTGACGACTTTTTGAAGATCAATTTCATCAATTTCTCCTTTTACTAATCTATTCTCAAGATCAATAATTTGCACAAGTGATTTATTATCAAGAGTGGTATTGCTTTGGTATATTTCAGCAACTTTTAAATTGAGCGAAGTAATCATTCCATCATATGGTGCTTTCATTAATGTTTTTTCAAGAGTTGTATGGGCCACTTCATTTGCCCTTCTTGCACTTTCTAAGCTGGAAATTGCGACTAATCCACTTTTATAAAGTTCTGCTGTCCTAGATAATTGTTTTTGAGTTTCATCATATATGGCCTTGAGATCTGCATTTTCTAATTCTGCAATCAACGTCCCGCCTTTTATAATTGCACCCAGTTTTGTATGGATTTTCGAGATCCGTCCGACAGCACCAAAAGCTAATTCCGCTTGATGTTTTGCTACTACTGTTCCAGAATTTATAGTTGTTACTGTTTGTTCTGTTGTACCTTTTTTGGGATGAATAACTGAGACTGCCACTGGTTTAGAGCACGAAGATAGTAACAGTATTAAAATAAATAATAGAGTAAGCTTCATATTGATCCTATTTGCCAAATATAATTTTCTGTAAGTGAGAATAATTGTATTTTATTTTGTGCCAAGTTAATTTTTGATTCTAATAAATTATCTTGAACATCTAGTAATTCAAAAAAAGTACTTTTACCTAGTTGATAAGACTTTGAAGTTAATTTAAATAATTCTTCAAACTGATTTACGTTAAGTGCGAGTGAAGCTATCAGAATCTGAAGAGTTTTAATTTTTTGAAAAGTATTTTCAAATTTGTTTTTTAATTGCAATCGATCTCGATTGAGTGTGTATTCAAGTTGTTTTTTAGCAAAGTACTGAGCGAAATTAGAGGAGATAAGAGATCCGCCACCAAAAAGTGGAATTGTTAATACGATAGATAATGTATGGGCCCTTGTCGGTCGTGAAAGGCTTTCATTAAAACTAGTTGCTGCATTAGTAAATGAACCTTGAAGTTGAAGTTCAGGCCATTCGTCTTTTGTAATGAGATTAAGAGCATGAGTATTAATTTTTTCTTCTGACTCGATCGAAAGGAAAAGTGGTCCTCTTTCATTTGAATGTAAATTATCTACTGAAGTTGAAACTGTTAGTTTGTTAATTAAGTCAATTATTTCTACTTCTGAAAGCGCTTGAAGGAAACTAATATTTTGAAGCTCTAATCCTGATGTTTCCAAAAAAATGCTTTGAGCTTCCTGTTCTTCGTCTAAAAATTTAGTTTTCTTGGATGAAAGAGAGACAAAGTTAGCTTCAGCTCGAAGAACATCAATCTTAGTCTTTTGACCCAAGTCAAAGCCAAGGACTGCTTCTTTTTTTGCATTCTCCGATTTTGCTAAGGAATTTAATACTGCGGATGTTTTATACTTAGCCAGCAATAAATTGAGAAGATTGGTGGAAAATTTAACTGAATATTCTTTTTCAGTGTTTGAAAGTTCTAATTCAGCTTTAGTTTTTTCTTCTTGGTTTTTAAGCGTCGTTTGAAGTAGTCCGTAATTAAAGAGAGACCAATTATAATTAATGGCCCAAGAGTGATCAGGGGAAATAATTCCCAAGGTTTTTAACAAAGGGTTGGTATTATTCATAACATCACGGTCTTTTTTTATTGCAAGTGCGGCTTTAGGTGTGTGTTGAGAATAGGCAAGATAGCTTTCAGCATTTCTCTGTGACTTTAGTGACCGAGAAATTTTTAATTCAGGGGCAGAGTCAAAAGATTTCTTTTTTAATTCTGCAATCTGCTGAACAAAATCATTTGCACATAATGATTGAGTAAAAGTTAAAAAAATAAATAAAATAATTAATTTCATATAGAGTAACCAATGCCTATACAGTTTTAAATTTAATGATTATTAATACTCTGATAATTAATTATCGACAACTTTTTCACGGAGTTTTCCTCAGATGACGCAATTGTTTAAAAATATTTCAAAATTCCCATTGGCCTTTGGTGGAGCTGCTATAAGCGGTGAGGGAGCCGGTTACGGCTTTGGAAAAATATCTGAATCAGACTCCATGAATCTACTGAATATGGCCTATGAGAGAGGATTTAGAGTGTTTGATACCGCGCCTATATACGGGTTCGGATTATCAGAAAAGCGAATGGGAAAAGCGTTTAAATCAATAAGAGAAAAAATATTTTTAGTTTCTAAGTCTGGGGTTAGTTGGCATTCTAATCAGCGTGTTAATATGACCAACGACCCCAAAATTACATTATCGATGCTTGAGCAGAGCCTTCGAGATTTACAAACAGAATATATTGATTTGTTTATGATTCATTGGCCTGATACAAATATTGATATTAGAATTCCTATGGAAGTTTTGGCAAAGGCCAAGCATCAAGGGAAAATAAAGCATATTGGTTTATGCAATACTAATATTTCAGAACTTGAAAAATCAATGGAAATTGAACAAGTTGAAGTCGTACAATCAGAATTTAATTTCTTTGAAAACTCTTTTGTTCAAAATGAAATTTTTCCTTTTATAACTAAACACAATATTGATTTCATGAGCTGGGGGACGCTTGATAAAGGGATATTGTCAGGACGTGTAAATGCAAATCGAACGTATGAAAAAGATGATTGTCGATCATGGGCCCCTTGGTGGAAAAGTCAGGACCGGAATATTAAATATAAAATTATTGAAAAAATTTCTCCAATTCTAATTGAACATGGATTTTCACTTGTTTCATTGGCCCTGGCCTATAATTTAAGTTTTCCTGAAGTTTCATTAGCTCTTTGTGGAGCACGAAATATAGAGCAGTTAGAGTCACTTATTGAAAATCTTCAAAAATTACCTTCAAAAGAATTAGTTTTAGAGTTGCAAGAAGTTGCAAAAGCTTGTCAAAAATGATTGAACTAATAAAGCTTATCATTGGAGGAATACTATGAAAAAATTATTTATCACATGTGCTGTCTTATTAGTGACAATGACTCAGGCTTTTGCCTTTTATCCTCAAATGAGTTTTTTTGTGAATAGAGAAGTTGCAACTACTCGAGTTTGGAACACAAGTTTTCGTCCGATCGTATGTTCAGGTTATGCTTTTGGACAAACATATAGAGGTGTAGTTCTTAATTCATGGTTTAATCAGTTATATATTCTTCCTGGAGTTTATGCTGATACTTACGTTTATACGAATTACTATGATCCATTTATGCGTGCTTGGGCGCAAGTTGATTGTCAGTACGCTTGGTAATTTATTATCATCCCGATTGCGATCTCAATTTTAGTAACTATGGAATTGAAATTCCAATAGTAGATGACAGAGCTAAAAAAATCTTCACCGCCCTTCAGGTTATTGATCAATCTTTAAAATATACTTCTCTTGAGAATTTAACTGGTTTATCAAGAGAAGATTTTTCACGAGTTCATACAACTGATTATTTAGATAAACTTTTTTGCAATAATCAAGATTTAGAACAGGTCATGATAAATTGTTATGAGCTTGTGGATAAGTATGGAAATTATAATAGATATGGCCCCTCTCAAGCAGTCTATGATTTTACCCATGCTCGAGATATTATTATTAAACAAGTAACTCTTCTTTATGCCTCTTCTCTACAAGCTTTGAAATCTGATTTCTCCTATTTTTTAGGAGGAGGGATGCACCATGCAATGAGTTTTGCAGGCCGTGGTTTTTGTCTAGTTAATGATGTCGTCATTGTTTTACGAAAACTACAAGCTGAAAATATTATTACACATGCATGGGTAATTGATATTGATGCTCATAAGGGAGATGGAACGGCCGAACTTACGGCATCAGATAATAGTATCTCCACTTTAAGTATTCATATGAAAGACGGATGGCCGCTTAATCAGCTTGATACAAATGCTCCTTGGTTTATTCCAAGTAATATTGATATTGAAATTGCAGAGGGTGAAGAGGCTAACTATCTTACGAAAGCTCAAGCTGGTTTAGAAAAGCTGGAAGCAGAATATCCTCATCCAGATTTAGTTATTGTTGTAAATGGGGCAGATCCATATATTGATGATGAATTACCAAGTGCTGGACTACTTAAATTATCAAAAGAGCAAATGCTGGCTCGTGATATTTTAGTTTATGATTTTTTAAAAAAAAGAAAAATTCCCACAAGCTACTGCATGGCCGGAGGTTATGGGAAAAATTCTTGGGAAATATATTATCAATTTTTACATTTCGTGTGGCAAAATTCTTCTAAAAGGTCGGAAGTAAGTTCTAGGTGAACATGAGAGTAGGTCACTTACTTTTGTCATATAAATACAGGCGTATTTTTCAACTTGATCTGCAAAACGAGATTCTTCTAAACCGGCCCTCATCATTTCTCCCCAGTAGGGATTAAAAAAATGTTTATGAAGTTCTAATTGCTCCGATATGGCGCCGTTAACTTTGTCAATTTCAAGAAAGAAACTATTTAATTCTTCCTTAGAGGCATGTTCATTTTCATTTAGTTTGTGTTCAAGACCTTCTTTAAGACTCATCAAGCGATCAATCTCTTTTTGTATATCAGCACTTCGTTTAACCGCCTCTATTTCTTCTGCAAGTGGCTCTAGAACTAGAGCGGTTCTCCAGTTAAATGTTTTTTTAATACTTACAACGTCGCCATAGATATGATCTCCTAAATAGAGAATTTCATCACCATCAAGGCCTAAGTCTTTTTGAAGTTTACCGGCCCATCCACCTTGATAAATTCCTTTATCAATTTTTCCTTCAGCATTGGTCATTAAACCTGTAGTTGGATCAATACTTAGGTAGGGTGAACGTGTATGAAAAAAACGAGGCTTGCTAGCAAGTGTAATTGTAATATCAAATAAGTCAGTCCACGAACTGTGATCTTTTAAAAAGGGATTAATTGTGTGATCAAGTAAAAGTTTAGTATAATTAAAGTCAGAATTAGTTATGACTAATAATTTTTTACCATGTCGTTTATAGCGTTCTAAGACAGTGACTATATCTTGATCTTGAATAATATATTTTTTAATATCCTTTCGAACTTCATTTTTCAAAGTTCCATCAGAATGACACACATCTAGAATTTCTTTAATTTCATCAGAGAGAGTTTCGAAATCAGGCAACGATACACCTTGTTGTTTTAGATCAACTAATTGAGAATAAATTATTCCGTTAGAAACAGAAAAGCTAGTATCTAAACTTTGTATATGCGGATCAGACAAATCGATGACTCCATTGCCATAAATAGATTGTTGAATTTTGAAATCAAGCGGTGTGAGACCATGATAAGATGACTTAACCTTCCCAAAACGAGAGACTTTTAAAAGATTTCCTCGTTGCTTGTCAATGACGAGTCCTTGGATGACGCGATTAAAATCAAATTTTAAGTTAAGAATTTCCTCTGGATATTTTTTATCGCTGACTAGCTTTTTCAAAACTTCTCTATAGGTAAAATGCTCAAATGCCTCCGTTTGGTATCGTACAATCGTATAATCCATATCAAAGCCAATGGCCTTAATTCTTTTCATGTTTAAAGTTCTATTAATATAAATTCCCATCAATCACCTCAGTCAATCATTGTAACAATAAAAACTTGATACCTGCAATCCAATTCGATATTGTAAACTTAATATGAAAAAGGAATTAGAAAAAGCAATTATTGTAGATCTTGATGGCACTTTATGCGACGTGGAGCATCGAGTTCATCACGTTCAAGGTGAACACAAAGACTGGTATCAATTTAATCAATTATTAATACACGATGATCTTAACCACTGGTGCTTTGAGCTTATTGAAGCGATGAGTGCGAAGAATTATAAAATTATATTTGTTACAGGTAGGGGAGAGGGGAATCGAATTCCTACAGAAGAATGGCTTTTAAAGCATAATATAGTGTATGAACATTTATATATGCGAGCATTATTAGATCAAAGAGAAGATGGAGACGTGAAAGAAGATATCTATCGCGAAAGTATTGAAAGTCGATATGAAATTCTTTTTGTTGTTGATGACCGCAAGAGCGTAGTTGACCGCTGGAGAGATTTAAAACTTATTTGTTTGCAATGTGCACCTGGAAATTTTTAGGGAATTTTATGAAAAAAATATTTTTAGCATTAATATTAATGACTGTATCAATACTGAACGCAGAGGCAAAAGTGAAATTAGAAAAAATAGAATATAAATCGGAAGGTGAAATTTTTGAAGGAGTGGTAGCTTTTGATAGTAATAATCATTCAAAAAAACCAGGCGTTGTCGTTTTCCATAACTGGATGGGGATCACTAAAGAAATTGAATCTAAAATTACTGAATTAGCAAAGCTTGGATATATTGCATTTGCAGGAGATATTTATGGAAAAGCAATACGACCAAAAAATGCAAATGAAGCTGGTGTTTTGGCCACAAAATATAAAAATGACAGAATTCTTTTAAGATCAAGAGTTAATCTTGCACTTGAACAATTAGTTAAAATTAAAAATGTAGATTCAGCTAAATTACTGGCAACTGGTTATTGCTTTGGTGGAACAGCAGCACTTGAGCTCGGCAGAAGTGGGGCGCCAGTTATTGGAATTGTTTCTTTTCATGGTGGTTTATCCAACCCAACTCCTATTGATGCGAAAAATATTAAAGGACAAGTTCAAGTTTATCATGGAGCAATTGATCCGTTTGTACCGGCTGAAGAAGTAGCAGCATTTAAAAAAGAGATGGATGAATATAAAGTGAATTATCAATTTACAGCGTTTTCAGGAACTGTACATAGTTTCACAGAAAAAGCCTCTGGAAATGATATTGCGAAAGGGGTCGCCTACAATGCAATTGCTGATGCCCGATCTTGGCAAGGAATGAAAAATTTCTTCAGCGAAATTACTAAGTAAACAAATGAAGAATCAAATTTTTTATAAAAGATTTCAATTTGCTTTAGCTGGAATTTTAACGACATTTAAGTATGAATCTAGTTTCAGATGGCAAATTTTAATGGGTCTAAGTGCCTTTGTCCTCTTGGCTTTTTTTAGGGCCGATGCAGTCTGGTGGGGGCTTATTTGTCTATCCATAGGCGGTGTTTTGTCTACTGAACTGATTAATACGGCCATGGAAAATTTGATTGATAGACTCCATCCCGAATTACATCCCTCTATAAAAATTGTAAAAGATTGTTTGGCCGGGGCCGTTTTGATTTTTAGCATAGCAACACTAGGGGTATTATTTTCTTTTTTATGGCAACTTAGTAATAGTATTTTATGAAGAGTGTTGCAGAACTATTACTGTAATCAATACGCGTTTTAACTTTGGCATTACTAGGGAGAGTAATAGTTCTTGTCCCCAAATATTCGTATTGTAAATTGAAACCAAGAGAAGTTTGGGCTTCAATCCTATATTCTAAACCTGTTTCTCCCATAAAAACTGGAAGCAAAGTAGAAGCTAATTTGAAATTACTTACTCCATCCGTAAGAGTTGATGCATATTGACTCACTCCCATGTAACCACCGATATTGATTTTCCAATATTTTAGTGGATAGAGAGCCACTTTATAACCAAAATAGAGAGCATAGAAATTATCGCTATAATTCCAATTTACAGTTTGAGTAAGTCCAGAGTTAACATCAGTCTTAATAATATTATCTGTTTTTTCACCCTTAAAAAATCGGAATTTAAAAGCATAATAACTGACAGGGCCCGCCGCAATTCCATAACCGACTTGAAAGAGACTTTTGGTTTTATAAGAACTTGTTTGAGCTTGTCCCCAAGATGTAGGCAATGCGGGGTCGATTGATGGCATTAGTAGATTATAGTCCATAGGGACTTGGTTGCGGTCAGCGATATTATTAATACCAGCTTCCAATTCAATATACTTTTCATCTATTTTTTTTTCAGGTAGTTTATTAGCTGTACGAATATGAAGTTTGAAACATTCTTTACGGGAAATATAAACTTTATTATTATAGGTAAATCCTAAATATTCTGGATTTCTTTTTAAGGCCCTTGCTTGTAGAGGCATATTGATAAATATATCTTCGGTTACTTGTTCTATTTTGCCATTGTTAAATAATTCAATCTTACATTTTTTTTCTTCGGGAGTGTAAAAATAGTCTTGAGCACTTAATTTTTGAATAAAAATATTTAAAATTAAAGAATAGAGAAGATACTTCATTTGGTAATAATAACGAAAATGATAACAAACTGACTAGTTATCATTTTCGTAGAATATGCCAATTATTTTTACCATCTTGAATTATGTTTAAATAAAACAATTTAAGCTAAGTGCTTGATTTTTCGTTAGTAGCAAATATTCCTAATTATTTTCTTAAAATTAACGATAATAGATTTATGAAGAATTTTAATATAAAGATTTTTACACTTCTCATTTTTTCATTCGTCTTACAAGGGTGTATGCCGGATAGTTTGACGAAGTTTACTAAGAATACTCCTGTTAAGGCAGGAGCACCAGCGCCAGTTACAGTGACTAACGCTGCTGGCACAGCAATAGCACTTGCAGATATAATTCCACCTACAACTTTTTCATATAACTCTAGTACTAATGATTTAGTTTTTGTTCTCAACACTGCCGATTCGTTCCCTATAATTGGGGACAATGCTTTCCTTGATGATGGATTAAGAAATTCCATTATTCAAAATTGTACAGTTTCTCCACTACTGCCATCTGGTGTTTCTATTGATCCTAAAACTTGTGCTATTTCTGCAACAAGTTCTGCTCCGCTTTTTTCAAACACAGCATTTAATGTTTTAAATAAAGGTAAAGCCGATTTTATAGTGACAGTAACCTATACAAATTCAGTAGGTGGTACTTCAACTTTAAGTAGTGCAATTAAATTACAAGTTATAGCTAAACCAACACTTTTAACTTATAGCCAGAGTCCGAAAGTAGTTCTGCAAGTATCAGGTGATTTAAGCAGTTTTAGTAGCGCCAGTGGTCCATTTACTACTAGTGATAGCAAAACTTCTTCAGACATTACTAAAAATTCAATTTCTGGAACAGTTGAAACGATTGATAAGGTTAATTTTCAATTAGGTGTTATTAACCTCAAAAATTATGATTATCAAGATACTCCAACATTGTATACAGATGCTAATCTTGATTTTCAACCAGACACTGCAGCCTATAGTCAAAAATATTATTTTAAAGTAGGTGACACAATTGATAGCGATATAGCTTATTATCAAAAACGAGCACAAATAGAAGAAATTCGAAATATATATCCAACAAAGGCCAGTGCACCAAACAATATCAATCTTCAACCACTAGAAGATCTAGTTAATAATATTAATGTAAATCTTGGAAATACTACGCGTAATTATCTAGATTTTACAATTTCGCCAAAATTACCTACTGGTTTTACATTTGATCCACTTAACGGAAAAATATCTGGTTTTTCAGCAGTTCCATTACCACTGACTACTTATACAATTACAGCTTCAAATAGTTTAGGAAGTGTTTCGACAACTGTTAAATTGGAAGTTATTGAAGCTCCAGTTCAAGTCGCTTATACTCGTAAGCAATTATTAACAATAAGTACTTTGGCTTATAGTTATTTAAAAGAAGGTGACTCTGTTGTTTCTCAAATTGTTTCGCCTAAAATAAGTTCTACGCATGGACTAATTACAAAGATGATTTCACCAAATTTAATTGAAGTATTAACTCTCGACGGAACTTTCGCAAAAGATGACCCTTTAGATATTGGTAAAACATTTAATGCACTTGTAACATCAGTACTTGCAACCCCAATAAATTTTAATGCAGCTTTAGCCACAGCAGTACCTGTAACTGTTCCAGCAGCAGGAGAAATTATTGGTGATATGTATGTACAATATTTGTCAGCTCCTGCAACTAGCAGGGTATATATAACAGCAACTGGAGCAACAAGTATTGCTACTGCTGGAGCAATGGGAACTATGGCAACAACAATATCTGAGATTGATGCCGAGTCACTTATGATAACACTTACCGCACCACCTGTTACTCCTGATTTAAGTGGTTTTGAAGTTTTATCAACAATAGCAAAGGCCAGAGGGTACGTTTATGGCCACTCAGGATCAAATATTTATTTAAGTGATATTTTTAGATCAGTAAATGCTAGTGATGTTTCATCACGAAATTTCAATCAAGCAGATTCTCTTGTCTTTGATGAGCGATCTACAGGTACGGGACCAGTTGGAACTATTGGTGGAGCCGGAGCAGTTGTTTTTGATAATTACTATGCGGCAGAAAGAGGAATCTATTTTGAAATTCAACCAAACTTAAAAAGCGGAACAGGAATCACTTATTCAATTACGCCTGCACTTCCAGCTGGAATAACTTTAAATGCGATAACTGGATTATTATCTGGTACTCCATCAATATCATCAACATTAGATAATTATGTGATCAGTGCAAAAAATCTAGCAGGAGTTTCAACTCTCAATCTAAAATTCGAAGTGAGAGATTATTTTAGTCTTTCAGAAGTTTCAGATGCTCCTTCATTTAATCTTCATAAAGTTGGGGATTATCAAAATAATAAACAGTGTAAAATTAATTCAAATGATATTTATAATAATCGCGGTAATCTTGACTTAAGATGTTTTATGGACGGAGAAGAAGAAGATATCCACTTTTTTGGTATCAAGCTTAAGGCAAATGTTGGTCCGGCAATTTGCCAATTTGTATCGATAACACCTCATCATTTTTGGAAGTGGGCACCAAAAACGACAAATGCGACTGTCGTTCGTTGGGTAAATACTGGTACAGTATTAGCATCAGATAGAACAATTACTTCTGAACTAGATTGTGATGGAAACTATTCGCTTGAAAATGGACCCAATTGTGATGCAGGTAGCATTACAGTTAAGACATATGCATTTGATGCTGCTGCCGCACCTGCCTTGCAAGAGTCTTTCGTTTCTTCGGAAGTTATAAGTTGCGGAGGAAAGGCTTCTAATTGCTTAGATGGTCCAATTAAAGATATTATTACTGATCCAAAATTAGCAACTGGTGTTCGAAGTGAGATATTAAATAGTGATGCAGGTTTTAATAATACTTGGTCATTTTCTACTCCAGGAAATTCCCAAGATTTAACGAATTTAAGAATTGCTAATAATTTGTATACAACAAATGCAACAGGAAGTAAGTGTGATGCTAGTGCAGTTAAGACAAATTTAGCGATAAATAGTAATTATACTAATTTAAATCTGTACACTAAAATTCTTGATACTACCGCGCCTGGTTTTTACACGCCTGGTACAGATATAGATTATTATGGATCTTCACATTATTTAATTAATGGATTTCCAAGAGGATTGTTTACGACTGAAAATAATGCAAGAACAATTAAACCTTATAAAATTACTAAAGTTTATAGTAAGGTTGGCCCTTTTGATGGAACTCTTCCTTATTATCAAGTGAATTGTTTAGATTCTGCAAAAGAAATAAGGGCCACTGTTAATATTGTAGTTAGGGATTGGAATAAAAAATTTAAATTACAAAGTGAAATTGACAAAGAGCAACCTGATACAGCTCTTACCGCACTAACGCTGCCAATTCTAATGCGAGCTACTGCAGGTGGAACTGTTGCCAATCCTGTTAATGATTTTGCAGATTGGAATGATGATTATTCTTCTTCGCCTACTCCTGTTTTCGGTGCGGCCAATGCTCCAGTTTATCCTGCATGTGGCACTAGGCCGGCTTACGCTATTCCTGCTTCTAAAGCAGCTGTTCCAATAATGGTTTTCCCTGCAGCAGCTGAATTTCAGTTTCCTGAAAATGGTCTTTAAGGTAAATCAAATATAATAAATTCTGATTCCGGTTGCCAAATTAACTGCAAGAATTCTTCATTTTTAACTGTAGCACCATCTCCAGGTTTCATGTGCAGATCATTTGCTGACAAACTTCCTTTTATTAATTGGATCCAAAAAGTTCGATTAGAAGTAATTGTTAGTTTTTCAACTCCAGAAATTTTTGACTTACAAGCGTACATCTTAACATCTTGATTGATGGAGACCAAATTTTCCAAACCATCTTTTGAAGCAACTAATACTAATTTATTTGTTAACAGCGCTTCAGTAAAAGATTTTTGTTCATAGCTTGGAGTGATTGCTTTTTTTTCTGGTAGTAGCCAAATTTGCAAAAGGTGCACATGTAAATCGATCGATGGGTTGTATTCTGAATGTTTAATCCCAGTTCCAGCTGACATTCTTTGTACTTCACCAGGCTTTATAATCGTTTGGTTTCCCATGCTATCTTTATGTTCTAAGGCGCCTTCAATTATATAAGTAATAATTTCCATTTCTTGATGGCCATGGGTACCAAAACCAGTGCCGGCATCAATTTTATCTTCATTAATCACCCGAAGAATACTGCAATTCATGTAATTGGGGTCATAGTAATCAGCAAAAGAAAATGTATGATAGGAGTCTAGCCAACCATGATTTGCGTGTCCTCGATCTAGAGATTTTCTTAATATAATCATTTGTGAAATCCATTTTTTAAATATTCATCTCTCATATTCATGTCAGTTTTTAAAATATGATTACTCAACCAATCTTTTAAAAAATCCATTATACTTGAAGTTAGTTTTTCTTCGTCTTTTGAAAGTTGTTTTTGAAATTGTTCAACTTGTTTGCAAAAGTTTTGATGTTCCGCTTTATGCAGTTCGATTTCATCATCGTCTTCAAAATTAATACGTGAAAAAAACTTTTCTTCAAAATGAAAATGGACTTGTGTATAACGAACTAGTTCATCTAAAATCGATTTTATTTCAGAGGGGGCTGCTGCTTCTATGAGGTTTAGATGTAGGCGATTAATTAAAGAAAATAGAGATTTATGTTGAGAATCTATTTCTAAAATATTTAATAATTTATAATATTCTTTACTATAAAAAGCTGACCTGTCGATCAAATTTTTGTAAAATTTCATGATCTATCTTAGGTATTAATCAAAGAAATAACATTTTACTTGATGCTGCAGGTTGGGGAAGATATCGTTCTAATGCAGTATTTTTTTCTTATTCAAAGACTAATATTTAAAGGAGTTCGTATGAAAAATTTTTAATGGTTATCAGTGTAGTTTGTCTCTTTAGTTCAAGTGCGTTCGCAATGCCTAAGTATCTTGCAAAATTTAAAGCGACTTATCCAGAAGCTAAAGCACTACAGAATTGTCAAACTTGCCATAATGCTAAAGATAGAAATGAATTTGCAAGAGATTTTGCAGCTAATGGACATGACTTTGCCGCAATTGAAGGGTTCGATTCTGATGTAGATGGATTCACTAACCTAGATGAAATCAAAGCAGGAACTCAACCTGGAAATGTAGATAGTCATCCTGTTTTATAGTTCGAATTTTTTTTAGTCAGGTATTAAAAGTGTAGGGGAGTAAAAAAATACTCCTCTATTTTTCGTAAAGTTTACCTAACCAATATCATATTCATTCCTATCCAATCTTATTGAAATTTATATCTTTTAAGAGAGAATTGTCACTGCTAATCTTTAATAAAATTATTGATGATGATTACATTCTACGGAGGGAAAATGAAATCTTTGAAAAAAATTGCAGTTTTAACTGCGCTTGTAGGGACGATTTGGTCCGTTACTGCTGCGATGGCCGCTGATCCACCTGTTACTGATACGCCTGCTACAATTGCTATTACTGCACCTATAGAAGCCGCTGTTGTTACTCCTGTAACAACTCCCATCGTTTCAACAGATCGAAATGCAGCCTGTATCAAATGTCACAATGAAGTGACGACTCTTGCACTTGGTAAAACAATGCATGGAGTGAGTGGTGATTCTCGTACTCCTCAATGTATTTCTTGCCATGGGGCAAGTGAGACTCATTTAAAAGATAAAAAAGCTTCCCCAGATGTAATCTTTAAAAAAGGTTCATTTGCCGCAAGTGAATCAAAAGCAATGAATGCAAGCTGTCTTGCTTGTCACGATAAAGATTCTAAACGTCATAATTGGACAGGGAGTGCTCACCAAGTTGCAGATGTTGCTTGTGTTAATTGTCACACAATCCATTCAACTCACGATCAAGTAAGAGAAAAATCTACTCAAGCAAATGTTTGTTTTACATGTCATAAAGAACAACGAGTTCAAATGAATAAAATGTCACACCATCCAGTTGGTGAAGGAAAAGTTTCTTGTTCTGATTGCCATAATATTCATGGTTCAGCAGGGCCTAAAATGTTGAAGAAAAATACAGTTAATGAAACTTGTTTTACTTGTCATGCTGAAAAACGTGGACCGTTCTTATGGGAGCATTTGCCAGTGACTGAAAATTGTAATAATTGTCATAATCCACATGGATCTAATATTGCTCCATTATTAAAAACTCGTTCTCCATTTTTATGTCAAAGTTGTCATGATGGCCCTCATAATACTAAAACACCACGAGGTCCAAATGCTGGAGGTATGCAAGGCGGATTACAGCCAACCGGAGGAGCGACTAATGCGGGTATACCAAGTGAAAACAACGTTGGTAGAGCATGTATGAATTGTCACGTTATGGTTCATGGATCTAACCATCCTGCTGGCGCATTACTTCACCGATAAACTAATAAATAGGAATAGGAGATTGCTATGAAATATAAAATAAATGTAAAAGTAATAAGTATTATGTCCCTAGCATTACCACTGGTATTGAGTGCTGCTGAAATCGAAAATTATGTTGAGATTTCAGGATTTGATGCAAGTAAAAATTCGGCAAAATTTGGAGAGTATACAGGCTTAAATGATTCGAATATCAACGGGAATTTAGATATTCGAGGCGGTAATGCTTATAGTGACCCTGAAGGGGTCAGACTTTGGGAAATTAAAGGGAATGATCTCGGCACAACTTCAAGATCCTTAAGTGGAACTATGAGTGAGCAAGGAAAGTGGAAACTAAAAGTGGGCTACGATGAATTACGACACAATATTTCTGATAATTATCAAACTCCGCAGCAAGGGGCCATGGGGGGAAATACTTTTACCCTTCCGACAACTTTTGGAACTATAAATGCATATGGAGGATCTGCTACAGTCGCTTCCAAAGATAGTGCACGGGTGTTAGACGCTACACAATTAAGCTTATTTCACACTGAAAAAGTGGGTACTACTCGCCATAATACTTCCTTTGGATCAAATTATATTATTAATGATAATTTAAATCTGACTTTTGATTATAATCACCTTGAACAAACTGGTGCAAAGCTTGTAGGAACAGGCGCCCAAGGTGGAATGAACACTCCGATCCAAACTGGTGCGGGAGCATCTGATACGTGGAGAGCAGAAGCTGTTTTTATTCTGATGAATCCAACCAAGTACAAAACAGATACTTTTGATTTGGGACTTAATTGGTTTAACGACAAAGCTCACATGACGGCCAGTTATTTTGGTTCAATCTTTAAGGATGGGTTTAATAGTGTCAGCTGGGAAAATAATTTAACTAGTAATATTGGAGGAGCTACTAATAAGTCAGGCGCATGTGCTTCAGGTACTTCATGTCAGTATGAATATAATTCCATGAGCACAGCTCCAAATAATAGTTATCATCAATTGGGTTTACAGGGTGGGTATATATTCTCACATGAAACTCGAGCTGTCGCAGGAATTACTTACGGAATTAATACACAAAAAGATTCTTATCTATCAGCCGATCTACCTGAGCCTGGACTTGGTACAGTTCCAACTATGCAAATAGGTGGCCTTCCTGCCAATACACTCGCTGGTAAAATTATTCAAACTCATGCTGATTTTAAGGTAACAAATCAGTCGGTGGATAAATTACAACTAACAGCTGGATATAAATATAATAAGCGAGATAATAGATCTCCATCAAAGTATTATCTTTATTATAATCTAGGAGGAGTTGCGACATCAAATAAATATACAGGTATCAACAACCCTTACAGTCATTATAAATCAGAAACTGAATTAGCTGCAGATTACCGTTTAACTAGTGCACAAAAAATACATTTGGCCTATGAAACAGAGAAATTCAAGCGTTGGTGTAATAATGCCGCTCATGGATTAGAGTGTGTTGGTAGTACAGGAAGTTTTGAAAATAAAGTAAAACTAGATTATAAAATCAAAGCAACCGATGATCTACATTTTAGTGCTGGATACAGTTATGGTAAACGGACAGCTGAAGATGTTGCTCACTATATGACACCGATTGGATCTGAAGCTACGATTCAAGCTTCACAAATGGATGGTAAGGATGTTTTAGGATTTGTCTCACTACCTTTTGCAGCTAGAAATGAACATATTTTAAAAACTGGTGCCACTTGGCAGTTTTCAGAACAATTGGATTTTAGTTTAAATGGAAGTTACACAAAAGATAATTTCGAATCAGCAGTTGGTGTACAACGAATGAATAACGAGGCTGCCAATTTTGATACTTCTTATGCATATAACGACAATAATATTATTTCTGCATACCTTAGTTATCAATATGGAATTCGTGACATGCATAACGCTAATGATGGATCGACAACAGTATTGCCAACTAAATTTTGGGACAATAGATTAAATGACGATAGTCGCTCGTTTGGTTTAGTTTCAAAACATACCGGCCTTCTTGGTGGGAATATGGAAGTGATTGGGGATGTCTCATATTCACTTGATGAAACCAAAATCTCAACACAAATTCCTTATGCTACGACTACGCCTTGTACTGCTGTAACCGATTTATCATGTGGTACTCTTCCGACCATTAAGGATTCTCGTTTAACTTTAAAGCTTACTGATAATTATAAAATTAATAAGAATAACAAAGTTTCTCTGGGATATATGTATGAAAAAAGACATGTTGAAGATTATTATTATAATGGATATCAGTATGGATATACACCAAATAGAATTATGCCATCAAATGAACAAGCTCCCTCTTACAACGTAAGTATGGTCACAGTTTCATACAATTATACTTTCTAAAATAAATTAAAAGATTTATAAAAAGAAGGGGACTGATTAATCAGTCCCTTTTTTTATGCAAATCTAAGGCGTAGCTGCTAATCTTCTAATACCTTGAACATATCGACCTTCACATTTGTCTTTATAGGCCGCTGCCGCTTTATCTTGCCCTTTTGACATTGACAGAGAATAAAGCATTTCTGGAAATTCACTACATTTAGCTAGGATTTTATCCTTAGGCCCATGAGCAAATTGATAACAGAAAGCATCCATATGCATTCGAGTAAACCAGTTCATTTGTTCTTGTGATAACTTAAAGTCTACGGATGAATTTGAATTAAGACTTAATTTTTCGCGTAACTTACTTTCTTCTTCAAAAGTCTGTGCAATGACTGGGTCTTGAGTGGATATTGGGTTATTTTGAACATAGATTTCTCTACATCTAGAAGTGGAAGTAAAAAGATATTTAAAAAAACCCAACTCTTCTCTTAAATTTTTTCCCTCAGCATTTTTTTGATCTTTACATTGACCAACCCATTCATCTCGCTTTTTATTATATTCATCAACTAGTCTCGTTCGACTTGTTTTATTATACGCTTCACGCTTTTTAGCAGTATCAGCAACTGTATGGTTGATTTCATCAGTCGTTGAGTCAGTCTTTTCTTTTGCTTCTCCATCTTTTGCATAGAATTGTGATTCTGCTTTTAGGATGGCCAGACGAAGTGCTTGCATTTGAGCTTCTGAAGATAATATTTTTCTCTGCATTTCTTTTAATTGAGTGTGATACAAGATATGAGATTGTTAAGGTAAGTAAAATTATGATAATACTTCCAAAACTAAAAATATTATCAATATAAATAATATAGTTTAATATAAACCCAACACAGAATATAAACATAAATATTAAACTTGAAATTGTCTTAGATGTATTCATGATCACCTCAAATATACTTAAAGTTCAAAACTAATCCTGTCACTGTTTAAAAATTAAAACAATTACTTTACTAAGATATAAAAGTTACTTGTGATATAAGAAATCTCTATGGTTTAGAATTGTATAAAGTTTAGACACTTTATTTGTTAGTAATCAGGTGGGTTAAAGTCACTTCTTGTATCCACTAATATAATTAGACAATTGAGGCTTATAGATTTTAATGAGGATTTGGTCTTTAACTTGCATGTTTATAATTAAATATTTAAATGTCTAAGGAGATTTTATGCTTATATTTAAGGAACTCAAATTTGTTTTTTCATTACTAATTGTAATCCTTTTCGTTCAGATAAATCCGTCCAAAGCGGATACGCTTATGATTATCTCTAATGGAGGAGGTATGTATGGGAATGAACAAAATAACTTAACAATTGAAAATTTTGGTATAGAACTTGTTGCAAGTTCACTTAAAAAAAATTATAGAAAAATTTATCGCTGGTCTGGATATGGTGGAAAACCATTAAAAGATTTTGTAGTTGAATTAGTTAAAGAGCAAAAGTCTGGTGAACCAATGGATGTATTTTCTATGCAACATGGTGACTCAAGTTTTCTGCCAAACATGTCTGTCTTAGAAGTTGAATCACTGATACCCACAAAAATGATTCGTCGCTTGTACTCTACTGGATGTTCTAATTGGGGAAGATTCACAGCTGACGCTGATGGAAGCAAGCTTAAAGCTTCAAGATCTGAATTCTCAAAACACATGTCTAGATTAGGAGTTGAAGAATATATTATTCACGCAAATGATAATTATACTGGTCCTGTTTCACTTCCGCTTTTATTATCTGAATTTAAAAGTGGAGATTCATGGATTGTAAGCGGCAGAAAATCATTCATAAAACTTGATGAATTATCTTCTCAGTATGGAGAAGGCATTTTATCTTTAAAAAATTCACTCTATAATATATTTGGATCATCGCTCGGTGGACTTGATAGTTTATTCTTATCCAATATAATTGATTATTTTGCCTCACGCCCTGTCTATGGAGGAAGTGCATTTCCTAGGTATACCTCCCTTTTTCAAGGAAAGAATATGTTAACTGATGAATCAATATTTCATGAAGCGATTCTTTCTCCGTCCGCAAATTTAGTAACTTTTTTTGATAATAATCTACCCAATATCTTTGATCGTTGGGGTAATGTTAACCAAAACTCTAAAAAAGTGAATAATGCAAAATCGAGCCTTTTGACAGAAGGAGTAGTTGCTGTATCTCAACTTGTAAGTAAACTATTTTCTTCTTATGGCGATGAAGATGGGTGTGTCGATACTTCTGCATTTCAAGTACTGGTGGATAGTTATCTAGTAGATAAATATAAGGCTAAAACAATTCTTAAAAAACTTTGCTTTCAAGCAGTTGATAAAAATAATGATCGATTTAATCTAAGTTGGAAACTTGCTTATCCTTCACCTAGTTTGATTATTCCTGAAGAAATTAATGATTTATTATATGAAGTAAAAGTTAAGCATTTTGCACTTAAAGAATATGGTTCAATTAATATAGACACTAGAAATGATGCCATAAAAATCAATATTTCCGGGATCTCCATTTATGCACAAGGGCCACGGATAACTCAAGAGTTTAAAGTTCCAGATGGTCTAATGTTATTTTCTCCACGTTCTGTTGGAATTGATAATAACGGAATATTCTTTGCTGAAAGCTGGACAAGCATTCCGGGAGTAAGTGTAAGTATTGATGGTGAAATGAATAATGGATATGGTTCAATTAAAGACATTAGAGTCTTAGGAAAAAGCTTTAATTTGTAAAAAGTATTTTTGTGAACTTGTGCCAGATAATCATTCTTGCTATCTTGAAGTGCTTTTTCACCAATATTAAGCTTCCAAAGTTAGTTGGAATAGAGATATAAAACCAACGACGGATTTACCGTTTCGAACTGTTTGATCTTTCCTTGTTTTCACGGAGTGTGAATCAAGCAACATAACTGTTTTGT
>JAVHRK010000088.1:0-46028 GCA_036171615.1 Bacteriovoracaceae bacterium | reverse complement strand
GCCTTACATTTGTGAAGTCAAGTATGCGATTGAAAGATGTGGGTAATTGTTAGGCTATTGAGAAAATCCTGTAAAAAAGACATGGTCTAACTGTTAATCCTCATATTCTTTCAAAAATGACTATAATTCTTAATATGAGAATTATATTATTTTTAACTGTTGTGCTTTTGCTTGCTTCATGTGGAAAAGTAGTTAATTCATCTGTTGAGAACGAAGCCTATACTCAAAATTTATCTTTTTTAGTAATGGAACACCAGTGCAGTCAAAATCCTGGCGAGTCATCTGAAATATATAAAAAAATTACGAGCTTACTTCAAAATACAGTAAGTAATTCTCCTCAAGGATTATTTTCAAAAGGAAATACTGATCTTTTTGATTCACTTCACCCAATGGTCGTAAGTTTAGCAGGACTGCAAAAGGAGTATGATCTTATCTCTGCACACCCTTCGATCCATTCTCTCGATGAAATTTTAGCACTGTATAATAAGGCCCAAAGATTTGAAGATTTAAAATGCAATCTTGGAAATCTTTCAGGAAAAAAATCAGATGACATTCGCCCATATTTCAACCTGGTTCACCAGTGTCAGAGTGAAAGTGCTAATGGGGATTGTAAAGAAATTGATTACGCTGATAAAATAGATCTCTCAAAAAATATTTTAGATTTATGTGAGTCATTTTATTCAAAATCTTATTGTTGGACTCAGTTTAATATAGAAAAAAATAAAAAAGGTCTTACCGAGCTAGTTCAAAATTATCGTAAAAGATTTTCAGAAGAAAAAATAGATAAACTCTTTCAATTAAGGTCTGGTCATCTAAGTTTTAATTGCACAAAAGAAGAACAGCAGACGGTGTTAAAGATTCCTGTCTTTGCACCAAGTATTGACCCACTTCTTTTAAAAGATATTTTAAAGTATGCCGAAGGACAATGGGCCAGTGATAAACTTAAAATTCAATTCGAGCAAACATCTGCAATCACAAGTGAGACTGTTCAGATTATTTCAATTGCAGGAGGTATTTCTCATGTGCCAAATGATAATACACACCTTATTTACCTCAATGGAAATCTCCCTAGCGACCAGATAAATAGAGTTTTGGCACATGAACTTGGTCATGTGTTGGGATTTCCAGATTGTTATATAGAGTTTTTTGATCACGCTAAAAAAGAATTGGTTTATTATGAAATTGCCCAAAAAAATATGAATATCATGTGTTCAATGAAAGCTGGAGTTAGTGTTCCAAGTGATTATTTTAATCAGCTAGCACAGAGCTCTTGCAACTTTAGATAAAATTGAGTGATAATCAGATATGCATGAAGATGATTCAACCGAAACAATTATAAAAAATAAAATAGAACTTCCCAAAAAATATAAAGTGCTACTTCATAATGATGATTATACCACTATGGAATTTGTTATTTTTATTCTTAAACAGGTATTTCACAAAACCACTATAGATGCTGAAGATATTATGTTAGCAGTTCACAATCAAGGGGTTGGTGTTTGTGGTATTTATACCTTTGATATAGCAGAGACTAAGCTAAATAAAGTGACCCAACTAGCTAAAGAAAATAGTCAACCATTAAAATGCTCAATTGAGCCAGAATAAATAAGTAGAAAAATTATGATGAGTAAAAGAATTGAAATAATTATTAATTCAGCGGTGATACGGGCAAATTTATTACATCATGAGTACCTTACACTTGAATGCATTTTTAGTTCACTGTTAGAAGATGGAGCTGTTCGCAGTATCCTGGAAAATTGTGGAGCCAATCTAAAAAATATTGAAGAAGATTTAAAAATATTCTTAGCAGATCAGTCAAACTTTAGTGTTTTAACTGATGAAGTAATAGATGAATTATCAAAGCAACAATTTGCAGATGAGGAACTTCGAAAACTCGCCAGGGCCAGTGGAATCTATTATCAACCCGAAATTTCAATGGGGCTGCAAAGAGTAATCCAGAGAGCTGCAATCCATGTCCAATCTTCTGGAAAAAAAGATATATATGGAATTAATTTACTCGTCGCCATGTTTAACGAACAGGAAAGCTATGTTAGCTACCTGCTGGAAAAGCATGGTATCAATAAATTTTATGTAATTGAGCAAGTCGCACATGGTATTGATAAGGCCACTAATAGTGATAATGCTAATACAGGTACAATTAATAATATTAGAGAAGAATTTGGAAGTGAGCGGCCTTCTGAAAAAAAGAGTGCACTCGAAGAATTTTGTACAAATCTAAATATTGAAGTTCATAAAAATAATATTGACCCAATTGTTGGTCGAGAAGAAGAGATTGAGAGAGTAGCGCAAATATTAAGTCGTCGTAGGAAAAATAATCCACTTCTGGTAGGTGAGGCCGGTGTCGGAAAAACGGCAATCGCAGAGGGGCTTGCTTACCTTATCGAAAAGGGGGAAGTTCCAGACTTATTAAAAAAATCAGTGATATTTAGTTTAGATCTGGCAAGCCTTTTAGCTGGTACTAAATTTCGTGGTGATTTTGAGCAACGTCTAAAAAATGTTTTAAAAGAATTAGTGGCTTTTAATGAGAATGGTGAGGCTGAGGCAATTTTATTTATTGATGAGATCCACACAATAATGGGTGCCGGTAGTACAAGTGGAGGCTCTATGGATGCCTCAAACTTACTTAAGCCAGCACTTAGTTCTGGAAAATTAAAATGCATTGGAAGCACAACCTATGATGAATATAGAAAATTTATAGAAAAAGATGCTGCTTTTAATCGAAGATTTCAGAAAGTTGATGTCAATGAACCGACACTTGATGATACCTACAAAATTTTAATGGGACTTAAAAGCAAATTTGAAGAACATCATAAAGTTAAATATTCAAATGCCATTATTAAATTAGTAGTGGATTTGGCAGGAAAATATATTACTGATCGTAAAAATCCAGATAAATCTTTAGATGTTATTGATGAGGTTGGGGCAATGATTAGAATTATGCCTGAAAATAAAAGACATCAAAACGTCACTAAGAAAGATGTTGAATCAATAGTTGCCAGTATGGCAAAAATCCCAAAGATGTCAGTGGCCACAGATGAACGAGAGAAATTAAAGAGTTTAAAATCAAATTTAAAGCTGATGATTTTTGGCCAAGATGATGCCGTTAATAAAGTTGCCGATGCGATTCTAATGGCTCGATCTGGACTTGGTAATGAACACAAGCCTATGGGGTCTTTCCTCTTCACAGGCCCCACTGGTGTGGGTAAAACAGAATTGGCCAAACAACTTGCCCGTGAATTAGGAATGCATCTTGAAAGATTCGATATGTCTGAATACATGGAAAAACATTCAGTCGCAAAATTGATAGGAGCACCTCCAGGCTATATTGGACATGATAATGGAGGCTTATTAACTGATACTATAAAAAAATTTCCTCATGCTGTTTTATTATTAGATGAAATTGAAAAGGCTCATCCTGATATTTTTAATATACTTTTACAAGTTATGGACCATGGAACGCTAACAGATTCTCATGGACGTGCTACTGATTTTAGAAATATCGTCATAATTATGACATCAAATGCAGGAGCAAAAGAGATGGAAGGTGGCCCAATTGGGCTTGCAAAAGAAAGTATCAATCAAGTTTCTAAGAGAGATCAGGCAATAAAAAATTTTTTCACCCCAGAATTTCGTAATCGTTTAGATTCGATTGTTCATTTTCAAAAATTATCAGGGGATCAGATACTTAAAATTGTCGATAAATTTCTGATTCAGCTAGAAACTAAACTTCAAGAAAAGCAAGTTGAGCTTAAAATAGAAAATTCTGCTAAAAATTATCTTGCTAAGGTTGGTTTTGATCCACAGATGGGCGCGCGACCGCTTGCTCGAATCATAGATCAAGAGATAAAAAAGCCACTTTCACATGAAATACTCTTCGGAAAATTGGAAAAAGGTGGTCGTGTGGTGGTTAAATTGGATGAAGAGGCCCAAAAACTAATCTTTATATATACTAATTAAAATTATTTTTCTCGCTCAAAATTATTCTTTTAAAATGAATGAAACATCGATGAATAAAGGATTTCATTCGCTGATGGTAGTTTTGCAAAGAGCTTTAAAAGTATGAGATGAAAATAAAAATGAAAAAAAAATTAAAGTAAAAATAAAAAAATACGAAAAATAAGTCAAAGAATGAATTATTTGTTTGCATGAAAATAAAAATATGTTTATTCTTAAACTAAGAATAAAAACTTTTGGAGGGTTTTATGGCTGTTAAAAAAGCAACGACAACTAAGAAAAAAGTAGCAAAAAAAGCTACAAAAAAAGTAGCTACAAAGAAAGTAGCTAAAAAAGTGGCTAAAAAAGCTACAAAAAAAGTAGCAAAAAAAGCTACAAAAAAAGTAGCAAAAAAAGCTTAATTAACTGAGAAATTAGTTGAACTAGTTAAAAAAGGGACCCTCGGGTCCCTTTTTTATTTGCCTTGCTTCATTTACAACTGACAATCTACCTGTTATTTTCCCTTCACTGAGTAACATTCAATTAGGCAATAAGGCTTTTTAACAGGGTAATCTTATGGCATCAGGTTTAGGTACACGAGGAGACGGTCCTCGAGAACAATCTTTTATAGATCCAATTAGTGGCATTCGAACAGTGACAATGGGAGATTTAGACTTTCCCCCACGTAAGGTATGGATGAAGACCTTTGGCTGTCAGATGAATTACCATGACTCCGATCGGATAGTGTCTCATTTACATGATTTAAATTTTAGCCCTACTGAAGAATTAGAAGAAGCTGATTTGGTTCTTTTTAATACTTGTGCTGTAAGGGACTTGGCCAATAGCAAGTTTTATTCACAATTGGGTGAAATTAAACATGCTAAAAATAAAAAAAATGGACTTGTCGTGGGGATTGGCGGCTGTGTAGCACAAACAGAAGGTAAAGAGCTTGTAAAAAAATATAAACATTTGGACTTTGCTTTTGGAACAGATGTTATAGATACAATTAACGATATGGTATTTCGTGTTTACGCTGGTGATTCTAAATTTACAATCAACTCTTGGGATAGAAGTGAAAATTTTTCTATTGAAACGAAAATTTCAACTGATTCACCTCAGGCGTTTGTTAATATTATTAAAGGATGTAATAAATATTGCACTTACTGTATTGTTCCTTACACGCGTGGAAAAGAAAGATCACGATTAATGGCCGAAGTTGTAGCAGATGTTGCTAAATTAGTTAAATATCAAGGGATCCAAGAAGTGACGCTCTTAGGGCAAAATGTAAATTCTTATGGTAAAGAAAATGGGGAATCGCTGGCCCAACTTATTATGGAATTAGAGCAAATAGAAGGCCTGGTGCTTATTAGATATACTACTTCACATCCATATGATGTAAGTGATGAGCTCATTGAAGTACATGGTAAATCTAAAAAACTGTCAAAACATTTACATCTTCCAGTTCAGTCAGGATCAGCAACAGTTTTAGAAAGAATGTATCGAGAATATACTCCTGAACATTATTTAGGTTTACTTACAAAATTAAGAGCTGCTCAACCAGAGATAGTACTTTCAACAGATATTATTGCGGGATTTGTTAATGAGACTGAAGAAGAGCATCAAGAAACACTCGACTTGTTAGATAAGGCCCAGTTTGATTTTATTTATTCCTATGTTTACTCAAAAAGAAATAAAACTCGCGCTTCAACGATGGAAGACAGTCTCACTGATGATGTTAGAGGAAGAAGGCTTAGGGAAATCCAAGCTTATCAGCTAAAAATTCAAGACAAAATACATCAGACCATGATTGGAAAAAAATACCGCATTTTGGTTGAGAGTGATGGAAATATGGGGGGAATTAAGAAATGGAAAGGCCGAACAGATTGTAACAGGATAGTGCACTTTATTCCTCAGGATTTAGAAACAGATTATAAATGGCACTGGGTTGAAGTATCTGTAACTTCAGCAACGGCACTCTCTTGTCAGGGAAATTTCATCCATGATTTAGGAAGACGGCTTTCGTGATAGAGTTATAAGAAGAGGTACTATGTGAAAACTCTTCTTATCTTCATTGCTTTACTTGTCATTCCACTACATGCCTATGCTGTAGTTTTTGAATTTGATTTTGATTTTGGTTATGACAAACAGATCTATGGCATTAACCGAGAAAACTCTATAGTTAGTAGAACTTATGCAGGTGGATTATCAACTTATTTATTTGAATTAACGGCCATTGATATAAATGTCTCTAGAACATTAGAAGTTGATACACAAAATGACCGATGGAATGTCGCTACTAATTACGATGTCGTTAGTTATCAAAATAAAATTACCACCGATGTTTACGGAATAGGAATAAAACAAATGTTTGCCGGGAGAAATTCTTTTGTAGTACCAATTTTAAGTATGGGTTACGCTAAAGAATTTTTGGAGTATACAAAAAGTTACACAGTAGAAGATACTGCTACTTTGGCCCGTATTATTACTAATCCTAGTGCTTCAAAACAGCGAATTGATTCGATGTTTGCCGCGTTTATATTGCAATTTAAAGTGACTGAGCGATTATCCTTAAAGGGCTCTGTCAAAACACTTCTTCCAGCATTTGATTTTAATAAAGCAAAAGATAATCTAAAATATTCTGTCGGGATGGCATGGATATTCTAAAAGTTTTCCTTTTCGTTGCAATACTTTCATCTTGTGCAAAACTTGATTATTTATATGAGCAAGGTATTGGACAACTTGCACTCATGAATCGAGCTAAAGAGAATAGTGAAGTGATAAGAAATGTCCGCATTCCTCGCTATGAAAGAGAAAAAATTAAAAAAATAGAAAAATTAAAAAAATATTTTTACCATTATTGGGATAAAAAAGAGACAGCAATCTATTCAAAAACATCGATGTTAAAGCAAAAGGCCGTAACATATTTAGTTATTGCATCCCCTTATGATGAGATTAAGGCCGACAAAACTTGTTTTCCTTTAATGGGATGCTTTCCATACCTCGGTTTTTTTAATATAGACTCTGCAAAAAAGTTTGAACTTTCAAAAGATGAAGCTGGATTAGTTACTTGGGTTCGACCTGTATATGCCTATTCAACTCTCGGATATTTCACAGACAATATTTTATCTTCATTTTTTCATTATAATGACTATGAACTTGCAGAACTCATTTTTCATGAGCTTTTCCATACAATATTTTTTGTTAAAAACGAGGTAGATCTCAATGAGAACTTAGCAAATTACTTTTCAAAAGAGATGCTGGCCGATTATTTTAAATCTACTCATCAAGAAGAATATTTAGCAGTTAATTTAAAAGAAGATCAAGAAGATAAAGAATTAAGTTTATTAGTTGTTGATTTAGTAAATGATTTAGATACAAGATATAAAAAAGAGAAGCCAAAAAATAAAAATGAAGCAATTGCAATTTTAGATAATTTTTTAGAAAAGAAGTTTAAAGTAGAGATACTAAAAAAATGTGAAACGTTAAATATAGGGCCTAAAAATTGTCAACTACTAGATAAAAGTTGGAATAATGCTCGTTTCGCTGCATTTTTAACTTATGAAAAAAGCTCGGATGACATAGAAAAACTCCGTAAAAAAGTGGCACCAGATTTAAAAAATTATTTTCAATACATAGAGAAGAAATATAGTGAATATAAAAACCAGAATAGTGGAATAGATTTTTCTACATTCCTTTTAGAGTAGGCAATAGTTATGGCCCATGTATTTTTTATTGATCCTCTTGAGAAATTATCTATCAAAAAAGATAGTACTTTAATGTTGGCTGCAACACTAAAGGAAATGGGTAAAGATGTTAAAATCTTATTTGAAAAAGATTTCTACGTTGCCAATAATACTGAATTGACCTTGAAAATGTATGACTTTGAAGCATCCTTCAAAGAAGATGGTGCTTATTTAAATTCATTTGTATTGAATAAATCTGAACCGATTGTTTTACAAACAAGTGATACATTACATATGAGAATTGACCCACCATTTGATACTCGTTATTTGCGATATTTATGGATGCTAAGATTTATTCAAGAGAAAAATATAAAAGTGCTAAATTCACCAGATGGTATATTAAAATATAACGAAAAACTTCATGCCTATGCTCAAAAATCAGCGCTTCAATCATATGTCGGTAGCAGCTTATTGGGCTTTCAAAAATTTATTTCAACACTCGTAAAAAGTGATGAAGTGATTTTAAAACCTCTCGACTTATATCAAGGAATGGGAGTGGAGAAAATTTCAATTGAAGATCATGTATTGGCCGATAAAAGATTTGTGGAGAAAGTTTTAGAGAATAACGGGCCGATTGTTGCACAAGTTTTTTGCTCTGAGGTGAGAAAAGGCGAAGTGAGAAGTTTATACTTTAAAGGTCAGGAGCTTGGATCAATTTTGAAAATACCAAAAGATGGTGACTTCTTGGCGAATATTGCTCAAGGGGCAGCTTTTCATGCGATTGAATTAACAGAAAATATAAAATCTGAGTGTGATATAATTTGCAATGATCTAATGAAAGATGGAGTTGACTGGGTTGCCTTTGATATTTTAAATGATCATGTATCAGAAATAAATATTACATGTCCTGGTTTGCTAGTTGAAGTTAGTTATGCTCATAAGAAAAATTTAGCGAAAAGAATTGCAGAACTGTTGTAAGTTACCACCACTTTTCAAAATGAATATTTTTTAAGGAAATATTATTATTTTGTAAATCTGAAACCAGAGTTTCGATCATTGCTTTGGGCCCACAGATAAAAAAATGAGAATTGAAATTCACTTTGTGCTTTTTTAAGAGCTCGATAGTTATTCTTTGATTTTCCATTTCACTGTTAATTAAAATATCTTTTGTAATACAGAATGTTGTCCAAGGGGAGAGTTCGTTGGCAAAAAGAATATCTGTTTGTAACGATACTGAGTAAAACAATTGTACCGGAGTAATACTTTTATCTACACTTCTTAACATAGAAAGAATTGGAGTAATGCCGATTCCTCCGGCCAGAAAAGTTAAAGGGCCAAGAAGTAATTCATCAGTTATAAAAAAATTACCGCGGGCATTAGAAATATTTAAATGATCACCAATTTGCAAAGTTTGATGCAAAAAATTGGTCACAGGATGTGTTGTAGATTCTCTTACTGCAATATCGATATAACCTTTTTCATGTATTGAAGAAATAATAGTATATCCGCCTATATTTTTTCCTTCGATTGGCACTTGCAAATCTATCCATTGACCTGGACGAAAAGAAAACTCAATTTCTCCATATTGAAGTCTGAATATTTTTATTTTTGGAGTTGCTTGTATAATTGAAGTGACAATAATTTGTATCGGCATGATTGTTTTACTATTCAATTGGTGACCCCACCATGACTCGAACATGGATCAATCATTTAGGAAACGAACGCTCTATCCTGTTGAGCTATGGGGCCATTAACTAAGGAAGATCGTAAGTATTATCAGTTGAGTATTGAATGTCAAATGCTACACAGTCTGTAGGTGCAGTATTATGATTATAGGTATTAATTGGAATGTCAGAGTATGGGCAATAAAGCGACGATGATCCTCCGGCCCAATTACAACGTATATCTGCGAGAACACTTACAACTTCTAGAATATAAGGTTGGGTCGTTCCAGCTGGCGGAGTAAAGTGAGCAACCGCTGATGGAGTATCAAGATCACTAGTCAGGGTAATTGCTTCACCTAAGCCGACACCTTGTTTTCTTAACATTAATTGTACTTTTAGTTTTTTTGAATTATTTGCAGTGAATGAGCTACATGTTCTGCCAGAAGCAGATAATAACTGATCGGCCCTACGAGCTATAATGCGAACATTAAAAGTTGCATCTGTAGCAAATTGATTTTGCGAAATTGCAGCAGGTAAATTAAGTGATGACCAGTAAACTTGACCGGGAAGTCCACCACTGACTTGTACTGTTGGTATGTTTTTATAGTAACATTGAGTTGCATTGGTTCTTGCAATTCCATCACATCCACTTGGGGCTGTATTAGTTCCAGTTGTCGTTCCATTAGTAAGAGTTGTAGCGGAAGTAATCGGGTTAGTGATATACGTATTCGTAACGGCCGGTTGTTTACTATTACAACCAACTAAAGCGACGAGTAGAATTATAGTAAGATTTGTTTTCATTTTTGGCCTTCTTCAAAAGCGGTTAAATAAGTTCACAAATTCTTTTCGTCAATTTTCCTAATTTCATTAAAATTTTATCAACAAGGCATTGAAACTATTCTAATTCAGTATTCAAGTTATTGAAATGTCGTTTTTTACACTCTTGAATTCAGTTACAGAGCGATGTACTATATATGAAGCAGAATCTAGGACTTGATTTTGTTTAGGACTTAATGAAAACCTCTGATCTTGAAATTATCATCAAAAATCTCGCTCCCGAATTATACGGATATGCTTATATTCTGATACCAGATGATCTTCAGGCCGGTCAATTAATTATAGATGCTACTCAGAATTTTGTTCTGAATAAGAAATTTTTTATTGATAAAATTTTAAATGAAGAAGTCAGTAAAGAAGTAACTACAGAAATTCAGTTACGATTATTTCAAGCAATTTATGATATTGCAAAAAAAAGATTTCATCAAATCAAACTCAGCTTTGGTAAAGCAGAGGATAAGACTAATTTTTTTCTTTCATTGGATTTTGAAGAAAAATCAATGCTCTATTTAAGAATTCGGGCCATGCTCGAAATTAACCAAATCGAAATGATTATGAATCAAGATCGTTCGATGATAATTGCTTTTTTAACTGATGCCAGAATGAAAATGATTCAGCAAGTTGCGGTTGCAGCTGACTTAGGTGGGGTATAATTAGTGAAAGAACCTCTAAGATATAAAGATTTTTCTTGCGTACATACAAAAAATATTTTCTCGTTACTTGATCTCTCTGAAGAGGATTCAATGTATAGCTTTTTATCAAGTCATGTGAAAAAATGTACAGAATGTTCTAAAAAATTAGAAAAATATGTCGAAAATAATTTGGCGATAAAAGTTTTTGTTCCTAAGCCATTTATGTCTCAAGATCTACGCCAAACTTTTAATAGTGAACTCTCGGATGTCTTTAAAATCGCTGGTCTCAATCAAATTGAAAATAAGAAAAAGTTGATTAAGCAAAGATTGTTAAGTTTTGATTCTGCAGGGACTGCAATGGTTCAAGGCCTAACTTCAAAAAATATGCTTATGATTTATCTTTTTGTCTCTATAGTATTTTTTAGTCTGAAATTTTTAATCTAATTAATTTGAACTTGATAATAGATGGAAAACTGTTTTTTCTTTCGAAGGAATATTTTGGGAGGATTTGGTAATACTAGTTTTTTTAATGTTTCTTCAAAGAAAAAATGAACGTCATCACTCTCAGATGATTTAAGAATTTTAATCATGATAATATTTCCATTTTCATCATAATCAATTCTACCAACTAAAAGATGTTTGTTTTCAAAATCTTTGGTCAGGCGAGGCCTACTAATGGCAAGTTCATCATAGGTAGCATATAGTTTTGAAACATAGCTGGAATAAGAGCGTTTATAAAAAGAATAGAAGGCCTTTTCGTCAGAATTAAGTTCGTCTTCACTAACACCTTCAGGTCTTTCATAGCGAATTTCAAAATCAGATATTTTTTGAGCAGCAAGTCCCTGGCGATTAAATGAAAAACTTTTCATTGCCTCTTGTTTTAAAATTTCATGTGATTGTGTCAGAGCAATTACTTTTTCTTCAGTTGTATTTTGTGGCCGTAGAATTTTCTGAACATTGGCAATTGTACCCGTAGATGATTTTGCAAATTCTTTTGGCATTGGGGTAGATGGTTCAGATGGCACTTGAGGAACAGTTATTGCTTGTTCCACTATGTTAAAATCAGGCGTGTTCAGTTTGTTTTTCGTCGCACGTTTAATGCCAACACGTTTAATTCTTTCAAGATCCTCGTTTGATATAAAATCAATTTTATTGATACGATGCGAAGGCGCAGTAAGTGGTATTTTATGATGAGTATCTTGTTTAAAGATAAATAAAATGATCAAGTGAAAAATAATTACCACTAAAAATGAAATTTGAAAGGAATACGTAGTCTTTTGAAACCTGATCATTTTTGTATTCTAACTCTTTCGTTAAAAAAATTATAGGTATTTTTATCCTAATCTTGACCCTGATTCTCATGAATGTAGAATAAAGAGGGAATATTCTAACTGGCCTAATGGTGGCCCATTTTGCAAGGATTGCAATTTTATGAATCAAATAACTGGATTACTAACAAATAAACGAATTGTTGTCAGTATTGGATTATTGGCCGCAGTGCTTTTTTTTACATATTCAATTCAAGAAAATTCTCAAAAAATGAAACGAGTGACAAACCTAGAAAGTGGTATTCAAACTTGTTTCTCTAGAGTCAACCAAACATATACTGCTAAGTTACTTAATGAACAAACATCTCAATACCTTTCTCAAAATTTTCAAAGCTTAACTGAAGAATGTTTTGCTGAAGGAATCCTCAATGTTGAAGAACATCTAAAACAAGATCTTCCTATTGTTGCTAAAAGATTAAGTACACTTGCTTCCAATGTTCATTGGTTTCATGAAGATAGTCTTTTACCTTTAAATACAAATCATACACTTTCAACATCAGATGATGGTCGAAACATTGGGTCTCGCTTCGAACGAATTGAAACAACAAAAGATGAAATCCTTGATAATTCTGAACAATTTAAATCTAGCATCTCTGATTATTTAAATAGAGATAAAAACTTGTTTTATGCGACAAGCTTTTTATTAGTTATCATGATGGTGCTTGAGTATATTGCCAATACAAATAGAAAAATTTCAAATATGGCCAGAGAAAATGAAGCCACTTCTGAACTCGGTGATCGCGGAGGAATAGAGAGTGTAAAGCTCGGTGAAATTATAACTGTTGCACTAGAACAAAATGACTTAAATAAATGTGCACTTTTATTTCAAAACTATTATTCACATCAAAAAGAGATGCATGTATCTAATTCTCAAAATAGAGAAATAAATGCATTAGAAAGTTTAGTAACTCCTACAAGAATCATGAAATCTGCTCCAACGATTAACGAACAAATTGATAAAATTTGGAATGATGATCAAGTAGGAACGGTTCTTGATACCCCTGTGGTTTTAACCAAAGATTTTGATTTAAATCAGGTTAGTAATCGAGCGATCGATCTTCTTGCAGAGAAAATATTTTCTTTAGGGATTCAATTAAAAGTAATGATTGCCGAGCACATTACTATCAAAGGTAATGAGGAAGAATTAGAACAAATTTTCTATCATCTTTTATCAAGTGCAATTAATTCAACAGACTCTACTCAAGTTTCACTTTTCGCTCAACGATTAGGTGATATTGTTATTCTTGACTTAGGATTTCAAAGTAAGGGAGCTAATGATCTCATTTCTTCTGTAGACATGAAGATTTGTCAGACTTTATTAGATGAAGTAAATGCTAAAATTAAAATAGACAATACACTTGATCAATTAGGAAATGTAAATGGTTCTAGAATTAAAGTGATATTTATGGCCGGGCAAGATCTGGAAAAACCACAAGATTTTTTACGAAGCAGAGATTTGATTTCTCAGCAATTGTAAAATTAAACTTTCGGTTGTTGTTATAAGTTCTTCTTTGACAGTGTTTATTAATTCAAAATCGTCTATGATTTTAGCAAGCTCATTTTGACTTGGAACTTTCAAGTTTACTAAAATATCAGAAATCTTTATACCAAGAGCATTGTTTAAAATAAATTTTAAAAAGTGGTTCATTAGAACAGTTGTGTGAAAAGTGACGATTTCTGTCTCTTGATATTTTAAAACTAATCGATATTCTTCTTCATCTCTCACTAATAAAATACTAGTTAATGGCATATGTAGTTCGCTAGGATTCTTTACATTGATTTCAATATAGATATCTTGATTTTTTGGATAAATGGCATATGTTTTTAAGTTTACTAGCGCTTCTGAGACAAGCGAATTTGAAAAATAGTGAGATTCTAGTTTATGAGAATTAAAATGCATATGATTGGATTGCAAATTTAATTTAAAGTGAGAAAGAAGTCCTAAAAGATGCCAAGGGTATTTTGAAGAAACTTGCTCAATTACCGCGCAAGCTTTCTCAAACTGATTTTTCAGAGTCAACGGATGTTGCTGATTTAACTTCATTGGTTCCCATTCAAGGATAGCAAGTTCTTTGCTGGCTTCTTCTGGAGTGTAGTGTGTTTCAGCGAAAAATCGAGGTATAAGTAAAGATTTTAATTTAGATTTTAATTTTAAGGGGCCATCTACTAATTGCATCTGAATAATTTGATGACCAATTGTAGAAGTGAAATATTCTCTAAAAATATTGAGATTTATAGAATGGTGTTTGGGAGTTAGACCAAAATAATAATAAAATGCGGTTCCGTATTGTTCTACTTTTGCTTTAAAGCTCTCTGTAGATGTTAGTTCAATAAAAGTCTGTAAGGGGTTTGATTGATTCACAATAAGCAAGAGTGGGTACTGCTTTAATGGATCAATCGTGAGTCCTAATAACTCTGAGGTAATATCGTTTTTTTCATTATAGATTTCTGAATGTGTAATAAGTTCAAGTTGAAAAAAATTTTCTAATGTAATACAAGACTTAGTGAGATTTTTAAAAAATGAAGGGTGGGCCATTTGCCCTTTGTCCTTGCCTGAAGAGTTAGAAACTAATTTACCTTCAAGTACAGCATCTTGGTGAAAATCAAATGACAACTCATCATCAATTTTTTCAGAATAAACAGGAGTACTTTTTGTTTTAACAAAAGAACTAAATTCCACGACAAACTTATTAAACTTATTAAATCTAACCAAATTGCCTTTGAATTCAAAAGAGAGACAAGACTCTTTAGTGGCTCGATTAACTTCTAACAATCGTGTAGGTTTAATTCTTTCGAGAATTCGGGGAGAAAAAACATAAATGAATTGTGCAATCTCGCCTTTTCCTTTTAGATTTTCTAAATTAAAAATGGCCTCTAGCTTAAATTCTTTCAGTAGTTGATCAACTTTTTCACTCGAACTAGGAACGAAAAGATTTTGATTTGTAAAAACATATAAATAAGAATCATTCTTAAGTAAATTTCTTTGAGCGTAAATTTGTTGAAGTAAAAAGTGATGCGGATTGGTTTTGGGTAAATCTGTAATATTGAGAACAATGCGATCATAGGTGGACTCAACAGGCACTCCGCCTAGATCAAAAAATGATGACTGATAATGACTCCCAAGACTTGGAGAGTTTTGTTTTTCTTTCATGATTTTACAAATAAAAGGAACAATTTCGTAATGATGAATGACGGCCATTCTATTTAAAAAACTTAAAAACTGCAGCTCTTGGCAATATTTTAAAAATTGTCCATCTACAAATTCAAGTCCGGAAAAATGTGGACATAAAAGAGTATCCCACTGGGCCTGTTTAACATTTGTTTCTTGCGCTAACCAATGTGACAGCGCAAATGAAGACAGATTGTTTCCAGCAAATCTGGTTTTAATGGTCTTCGGTATTACTGATGATTTCTCAAACGAAGGAGATTTGTTTTTAGAGTTAGGTTTAATTTTATTAGGTAATTTCAAGAGAAGGTCATTAACAAATAAACCAAAAGTTAAATGCGATAGAGCATGAGAGTAATTTTTAATAGAATAGATTTTATCATTCTTAGGCGTTGAAATAAGTTTTATTAATTCGGTTAAGGTAATTATTTTTAGTGCTTCTTTTAGTTTTAAAAGACTACTTAAATATTCTTTAGAAGGGCGGTACCAGCTATATTGATTAATTTGCAGCGATTCACAAATTAATTCCGTCGAACTATTTTTTTTGAAAATTCTTCCTAGAAATGAAGATGGATTAAAAAATATATCTTCATTAGAATCTAGATTTAATTCGTGTGATATATCGAGGATAAATTTAATTCTAAATAGGTAAATGGCCACAGCTCTGAAACAATGAATATATAAAAAATCATCAATCACTTTTTTCATTGGAGAAGAATTGTCTTGCAAGTGAAACCAGAAATCATGCGGAGTGGGGATGAGACTTGAGTCGAGTTGTGAATATTTTGCAAAATGAATAAATTCATCATGGGTTTGTTTGATAAGAGACTTATTACTACTACATGTTTTTTTAAATAATGATAAGGCATCGATTGAAAGATTATTGAGAGAACTTTTTACTGCAAGTGCTGAAGCGGTAATAAGTCCATCACCTGTCCAGCCAGGAACAAGAAATTGGGAAGGATCAAATGCCGAACCGTTTTGTTCGTCTAAAAATTGATTTTTTATATTACTTTGATCCAATTATTGTCCTAAATAAAGAATGACTAACGTATTTGGTTTGCGGCTCAAAATTGTTACTTAAGTACAGTTGATTGTCATGAAAAAAAGGAAAAATTTTTAGAAGTTTTTTGGCCAAACTAAAGTTTTTTGGCAATTGGTCGATATTTATTTAAGTGATTGTTTTAACCACTATAATTAGGGGCTTTTATGGGTGATATTTTTGATGACGTTATGGCAATGGAAAACGCAGATTTAGCAAAAGCGGAGGAAGTCTCAGAAGATGCTGAAAGTGCGAATTTTAATGCTGATGAACTTGAAGATATTATGGCCGAAATTGATAATTTGGAACAAGACTTCGGGTCCGAAGCAGTAACTCCCATTGCGCAAGTTGCGACTCCTGCTGTTGAGAAAATGGTGGTAGCTAAAGCTCCAGAAATAGAACAAGTAGTCGAAGCAGAAGAAATAAAATCAGAATTTACTGATGAGGTTATTGAAGATACTGAAGAAATAATTAAACCAGGTGCAGCAGTTTTAACATTTGAAAAAAAACAAACTCCTGCGGCATTGGATTTTAAATCAAATGTCTCTTTAGCTGCGACAGGTAACATGACACTCAACTTAACTTTTAAGATTGGGGATCAAGACGCGACTTTAATAATTGATCAAGAAAAAGGATTACTTGTTTCATTTTCAGGTGTTGAGTTAACTCTTCATGGAGAAAATGGCTGCAAGGTTGAAATGGCCAATGGGGTTTCGTTCTCAGTGCCTGTTCAGAATACGGCCACTGGAATTAAGAAAAAATCAGCTTGAGTGTAAAAATTCTTGGAGGATTTGCGAGAGGTCAATCCCTTGTAGTTCCAAAGGGCATTATAATTCGTCCAACTTCTGTTTTGCTTAAGCGAAGAATTTTTGATTTTTATCAGGATTTAAGTGAAATAATTTTTATTGATATATGCGCTGGTTCCGGAGCAATAGGTCTTGAAGCTTGGTCTAGGGGAGCTACTCAAGTTTACTTAAATGAAATTAATCGACATGTAGTTCCGGCCTTAGAAGAAAATAGAGAATCCTTGCTCGTGAAAAATAATCATAAGAAAACGGGAACAATTATTTGTAAGTCCATGTCAGCAATTAAATTTATTCAAGTTTTTCGAGATGAATACAAAAAATTTGATCAAGACCAACAAAACAACACGGTTATTTTTTTAGACCCACCTTATGCAGAAAAAAAAATTTATCAAGACATAGTCGACAATCTGCGAGATCAAGAATGGTTTAAAGGACAATTGTGGATTGAATCAGACGGTCAAAAAGGTTTTAAATCTCAGCACTGGTTAGATATTAATTTAACCCCTTTTAAAATATTTGAACAAGGTGACAGTTATATCTTCGTGACAAATTTTCCACAAAATTAGATTATGTGAAATAATAGAGTCTAATTTATGAAGTGGAGATTTTATGGAACTAAGCTCAAGAGCAAAAGGTATCGCTGAAAGCGTAACTTTAAAGCTCAATTCAAAAGCGATGGAATTAGCAGAAGGCGGAAAGCAGATTTATAATTTAACTGCTGGTCAATTGCCTTTTAGGCCTCCTCAAACTTTTATTGATTCAATAAGAACAGAATTAGATTTTTTAAAATCATATCAATATAGTCCCGTCGCAGGTTTTGTCGAACTTCGAAAAAAAATAATGAATCATATTCAAGAGACTCGTGGAATAAATTTTTCTCAATTTGAAGAAGAAGAATTTGATTGTGTAGTTTCTAATGGAGCTAAGCACGCTATTTCAAATATTTTAGGTGCCATTATTAATCCTGGTGATGAAGTTATTATTATTTCTCCATTTTGGATTTCATATCCTGAAATGATTAAATTTTGTAGAGGAGTGCCCATTGAAGTTCGCTCATCTGTCTTTGATGTTTTTTCTCCTCCCTTAGCCGAAATAAGAAAAGCAATTTCTGAAAAAACAAAAGCTATTATTTTAAATAGCCCCAACAATCCAGCAGGTATACATTACTCGGATCAGTGGATGAGTGAGTTTGCAGATTTATTATTAGAATATCCTCACGTGAATGTAATTAGTGATGAAATTTATTTTGAAGTTTTTTATTATGATCCAAGACCTACATATTTTTATCAAAAAAAACCGGAGCTTTTAAAACGGACGATAATTGTTGACGGTATCTCAAAAGCTTTTGCAAGTACTGGACTTCGAATTGGATATTGTATTGGCCCCAAAAATATTTGTAAAGGGATTGAGAATTTACAAGGTCAATTAACTTCAAGTGCAAACTCTCTTATCCAAAGAGCGTTGATAGATTATGATTTTGCAAGTGCTCATGAATTTTTAATTCCTGTAAAAAATCATTTGCGTGATAATGCAAGTATCATTCGCGAAAAATTAAAAGAAGCAGATTTACTTAAATGTTGGTACCAACCAGTTTCAGCTTTTTATTATATGATTGATTTTTCTCAAACGCCCGCATTTACAAAATACTTGAAAGATAAACACGACAAGTCCGACTATTCTATTCAGATATGTGAAGATATTTTAAATAAATGTGGTGTCGTCATTGTTCCAGGGACCGATTTTGGAATGCCTAATTCAGCTCGTTTAAGTCTAGTATTACACAAAGAGGCCTTTACTGAAGCAATGGATAAAATTGTTCATTTTTTAAAAGAGTAAGGGGACATTTTTCCCCTTATATCCTCAAGCAAATTTTCACTGGATAATAAGACTTAGGAGATTTCTTTATGATGAAGTCGGGTCTACTTTTATTAATACTATTAAGTTTGCTTGGTTGCGGTGCCAGTACCGAGGACAAGTTAAATGAAGCCATTCTTGATGCAGAAATTGCACTTGGTTCAAGTAATTGTCAGTATGCAATCGATGTGCTTGAGTCATATGGGCGAGTAAATACTCATGCTCGATATTTAAAAACACTATCATCTGCTTATGCATGTCGCGCGGGATATTCAACTCCTACATTTTTTACCAATGATTTATCACTTACTGCTACGCCTGCACCATTAGGCGGAACAACTATCTATTCGACATCTGGTGCCACCGTTAGTAATCCACTAGAAAACGATACCTCTTTTGTTGATTTACAGACGGCAATAAATATACTTCTTTATGCAGGTAATTTATCAGCGACTACTGAGCCATTTGCAACTAACAGAGCATTGAAATTTTCCAGTGATGAAGCTGCCGATATGAATTCACAATTACTTTTTATGGAACTTGTTCAGCTTGGAAAATATATGCGTGTTTACGGTAATGGAAATAGCTTAGGTGTAAAAGGAGCCGGCAATCCATTATTGAATACTTGTTTTACAACTTATACCGATGCTGCATTACCTGTTCTTGTAGGGACGACTTTGCCAGCGCATGGTGGGGCCTGCCAAGGAATAAATGCCGGCCACGCTCAGTTGGCAATTGGTATTGGAGCGGCCACTCGTAAAAAAAGATTATGTCATGGCGTAGTTTTAATGAATGGAATTTTTGATATTCTACCAACTGTAGTGAATTCAGCTTCAGGGGGAAGTTTGGCCGGTATTAGTAGTGTCAGTGATGCCTCAATTACTGCCGCCAAGCTTGTGGTCACGACTGCATTTCCTGCAATTGGTGCTGTACTTACTACTGCTAATCAAACTAATTGTGAAAATGATGCCATTGTTTCAGTTGCTAGTCTTGAAGGTTATTTTGCTTTAATGATGGAGAGTATGTACCAGTGAAAGATATTATATTCATTTTTCTCTTCATTAGTTCACTTGCACAAGCAAAAGAATTTTCCTATTTAGCAAGAAGTCCAAGAGCGCTATTAATGGGAGACGCCTATACTGCACTTGCAGATGATGAATATAGTTTATTTTATAATCCAGCTGCTTTAGGACGAAATAAAGGTGTTAGTGCTACTACTATAAATCCATCTTTTGGTTTACCAGATATTTATCATGATCAATCAAAGTTTAAAAATTTTCCCAAAACAGCAGTTGGCATAACAAATAAAATAATGGAATACCCAATTTTTTTACAAACAGAAGCTGTTCCAACTTTAAAACTTGCACATTTTGGAATGTCTTTAATTCTTAATAATAAAACCAGCCTTACTCTACATAATTCTACACATCCAACTTTGGATTTGAATTATAGATATGATCGTGGATTTGTAATGGGTTTTGCTTATAATATTGGCTCCGGTGCTTTTTCTGATAAGCCTAAGCGAAATACACGCGCAAAAATTAATGTTGGAAAAAGATTTTCCACGGGGTTTGCCATTAAGCATATTAATCGCCAAGGTATTGACAACCGATTTGACCTTTTTGGTACGACATTATTAAATAAAATTTCATCCGGTATTAGTGATGTAGCGGCACTTAAAAATGCACTGGGGTATTCAACTGGTGACGGTTGGGGAATAGACTTCGGTACCGAATTTGCTGTTGCTTCAGGAAATTCACTTTTTACGGCCGGGGCTTCATTACTGGATATCGGTGATACACATTTTAGTAAAACCTCAGGAACAGGTACAGTTCCCAAGCAAGAAATGTCGTTAAATACAGGTGTAGCTTATAAGCAGGATTTTGGTTTTTTGGATTATACAATTTCTGGGGACTTGCACCCAATGTTTAGTTATATCGGTTTTGATCGGCAATTTCACTTTGGCGCGGAAGTTTCAATTCCACTTATTTCAGTTTATGGAGGATGGCGAGAAGGATATCTTTCCTACGGCGCTTCTGTAAAACTTTGGCCAATAAAGCTGACAACTGGCTTTTATGGCATCGAAACTGGCACAAAGTACAGACAACAGGAAGCTAAGCGATTTGTTCTTTATTTAAGTCTTTTTGACTTTTCAATTGATCTATAGTTTCTAGTTCTCTACAATTTTTACAAAGACTATTTTACACATGGAGGTTTTGTTGAAAAAGACTTTTGTCCTGGATACCAATGTTCTTCTCTTTGATCCTACAGCATTTAGAAGATTTGGAACAAATACTGTCTTTATTCCTTTAATTGTCATCGAAGAAATTGATCGATTTAAAAAAGATCAAAATGAGAACGGGCGCAATGCCAGAAATTTCTCTCGCTTTGTTGATGATCTTCGTTCTCAGGGATCTTTGGCAGAAGGTGTCGTTCTTGAAAGTGGTGGGACATTAATTATTTCAATTGATCTATATGTTGACTCAAAAACACTACCAATTGATGTGACTAAAAATGATAATCTTATTTTATCTTCGGCCCTTAGCTTAAAACTTAAAGGAGAAGATGTATTACTTGTAACCAAAGATATTAATTTGCGATTAAAAGCAGATATCTTAGGCATACCAGCAGATGACTACGGACAAGTAGATGTCACACTTGAAGAACTGTATTCTGGCCAGAGAGTCTTTGAAATTTCTGGTGAACGTTTAAAAGAATATGAAACAAATAGATTCCTCGCTCTAGATGAAGATGAACAAGTGGGAGTCTTCGCTAATGAATATTTTGTACTGCAAGAGTTTCATAATCCTCGTAGAAGATTATTGGGACGTTACCATCTAGCTAAAAAAGGAATTATTCCCTTAATTTCTCTCAGAGAAGGAATTTGGGGTATATATCCAAAAAATATTGAGCAACAATTTGCACTAGATTCACTTTTAAATGATGAAATAAAACTTGTTTCATTAGTTGGAAAGGCCGGAACTGGTAAAACATTACTAGCAATAGCAGCAGGTTTAGAAAAAACTATTGCTCAAGGAAAATTTTCTCGATTATTAGTTTCTCGACCAATTCAACCCATGGGAAGAGATTTAGGTTACTTACCGGGAGATGTTAATGAAAAGTTAGCACCGTGGATGCAACCAATTTTTGATAATATGGATTTTCTATTTAACCAAAACAGAGCTCACGCCGGTAGTTCATACGAAGAATTAATTAATCAGGGAGTTCTTCATATTGAACCGCTGACTTATATTCGAGGACGATCTATTCCTGGTCAATTTCTCATTGTCGATGAGGCCCAAAATTTATCTCCTCACGAAGTAAAAACAATAATCACTCGTGCAGGTGAAGGAACAAAGATTGTTTTAACTGGGGATTGTCAGCAAATAGATAGTCCGTATTTAGATGAAACTAATAATGGACTTGCTTATTGCGTGGAACGCTTAAAAACAGAAGATATTATTGGTCACACAACACTTAGAGTTGGTGAGCGATCTGCACTCTCTGAGGTTGCTTCTAAATTGTTATGACAAAACGGCATTACATTCGTGCCCCACTTCGTTCTCTTTGTCTTTATGTAGATGGGGATTACGTTTTTAAGGCACGAACTAATAATATTTCCGAAGGTGGAATACTTCTGTCTGAATTTCCACACGTTCCAGAAATAAATACCTTGCCGTTAATGTTAATACTCATTCAATTTCCTCGTTTTCAAAATCTTAGCTTTGAAGATTTAAAAAAATTAAATATTGAAGACTTTCCACAAAAAGTTATTAAAACTCAGGCTCGAATAGTTCGAACTTTTAAAAGTGAGAGCAGAGTGGATCAGGTTTTTAGAAAATTTATTGGTTGTGAATTTGAACTCTCAACTGATGACTTTAAAGAATCAGTGAAAGATTATGTCGAAACTTATTCAAAGAATATTGTTTATTTATTAAGCCTTTTTGAGTCTTTAGGAAATAAAACAGAGCAACTTGAAGCTTTGAGAACTATTGCTAATTTTCTAGGCCATGATCGTCGCATGAAAATTCCTCTATTGAGGGCCAAAGTACTCCATGATTATCAAAGCCTAGAAAGTCTCTAGATAAAAGATTTAGTCCCGATCGATAATTCTATCTTCTATTTGTTTTTTTAGATCCACCACTGAATGGGCCAATAATTTTGATTCACGCTCAAGTCGATTTGTAAGCTCATTCATCATAAGCTTAGTTCTTGATAGCAAGTGGTCAGCAGCTGCCTGTCTTTTTATCTCTGTGGCCAGATGATTTGATTCATTAACAAGGTCATTAAAGCTCAAAACTTTTAAATAGTCAGTAAAGCTTGATTCGCGCTTGTGATGTTTCCATTGTTCTAGACTAACTAGATTTTGTCTATTGTCATTCATCTTGTTCCCCCTAAGATTTTGTGAGTTATCACTCATCTGGAATAACTTTTCAATTGAATTATTAGGGAATGAATTAATTACATTGGATGCAGTATGACAGAAGGGCCAAAGGCCCTTCTGAGTAAGAAATAATTACTTAAGTGTCTTGAAATATTCCTGAGAACCTGATGGGTTTGGCTTCATTGTGGCCTTACCTTTAGTCCAGCCAGCAGGGCAAACTTCCCCGTGTTTAGCTGTATATTGGTAAGCTTCTACAGTTCTTAAAACTTCTTCAACATTTCTTCCAACTGAAAGATTATTGATAGTTGAAGTTTGAACAATATTTTTATCATCAATGATAAAAACACCACGAAGAGCAACAGCTTCATTCATTAAAACATTATAAGATCTGGCGATGTTTTTTGTAATGTCAGCAACTATTGGGTGAGTCATTTTTCCTAATCCACCTTTGTTTCTTTCAACTTGTGTCCAAGCTAAGTGTGAGAATGCAGAGTCAACTGAACAAGCAATGACTTCACAATTTAGTTCTTTAAATTTTGAAAGGCTATCTTCAAAAGCTGTAATTTCTGTTGGACAAACAAAAGTAAAATCTAGTGGATAGAAATAAAGTACTTTCCACTTACCTTGAAAGTCTTTGTGAAGATTAATGCTTTTAATTTCGCCGTTGATAACCGCATCTGCTGTAAAATCTGGAGCAGTATTTCCTACTAATTGTGACATAAATTCCTCCTAAACAATTATTGATGGGTTACTGTAAAATGAACTATAACTAAGATCAAGAAAATAAGCTTTTCTATTAAAGATTTCTGGAGAGCAATCCGAATAGAAAACGAAACCTATTAAAATAATCAACTTCAAAAGGTGGAAAAAATGGATCCAAAGGCCTATATCCCGAACCCAATCGTTATTGAACAAACAGCACGTGGAGAGCGTCAATACGATATTTACTCTCGTTTATTACTTGATCGAATTGTTTTTCTTGGAACAGAAGTAAATGACGTAGTGGCCAATTTAATAATTGCCCAAATGATGTTTCTAGAGCAATCAAATGCTGAAGATCCAATTCATTTTTACATCAATTCTCCAGGAGGATCAGTATATGCTGGCCTTGGAATTTACGATATTATGCAACACGTTTCATGCCCGGTTTATACTTATTGTGTAGGCATGGCCGCATCAATGGGATCATTACTTCTTACTGCAGGTGCTGCAGGATTTAGACATTCAATGCCTCATTCGCGAATCATGATTCACCAACCTCTTGGTGGTGCTCGAGGACAAGCGAGCGATATTCAAATTCAAGCTAATGAGATTCAGGATTTAAAAAAACAATTAAATACTATTTATGTCAAGCATTCCAGCTGTGGTATGACTATGGAAAAAATAGAAAAAGAAACTGATCGTGATAATTATTTAAATCCAACAAAAGCAATTGAGTTAGGGCTGATTGACGTTATTATTGATAGAAGTGGAAAAAAAGTAATCAATAAAAAATAATGGGGATGATAAAAAATGAATATGAATAAAGACAAAACAAGTTTAGGTAGTGCCCTACATTGTAATTTTTGTGGGAAATCACAAAAAGAAGTAAAAAAACTAATTGCAGGTCCTGGTTGCTATATTTGTGATGAGTGCATTGAACTTTGTAATGATATTATTTTTGAAGATGCACAAAAAGCGAATACAAAATCGGTAGTGGACAATGTTCCCAAGCCACATGAGATTAAAGCTCACTTAGACAATTATGTTATTGGACAAGACCGAGCTAAAAAAATTATTTCAGTAGCTGTACACAATCACTATAAAAGAATTGCTCATAAAGCAACTGATCCAAGAAAAGGTGATTCAATTGAATTGGCAAAATCTAATATTTTATTAGCAGGCCCAACTGGATCTGGTAAAACATTAATTGCTCAATCTCTTGCTAAATTTTTAAATGTTCCATTTGCAATTGCTGATGCAACCTCTTTAACTGAAGCTGGTTATGTAGGAGAAGATGTAGAGAATATTATTTTGAATCTTCTTCAAAATTGTGATTTTGATGTAGAGCGAGCTCAGCGTGGTATCGTCTATATTGATGAAATTGATAAAATTGCTCGTAAGTCAGAAAATCCATCTATCACTCGCGATGTATCGGGTGAAGGTGTACAGCAAGCACTACTAAAAATCATTGAAGGGTCTGTCGCTTCTGTTCCTCCAAAAGGTGGTCGTAAGCATCCACAACAAGAATTTATTCAAGTTGACACAAAAAATATTCTCTTTATTTGTGCCGGTGCTTTCGTTGGATTAGATAAAATAATTGAACGAAGAATGACGAAAAGGCCAATGGGATTGACTTCTGAAAAAGTTTCACTTGAACAATCTGTCATTGAAAAACTTGGCGGTATAGAGCCTGAAGATTTATCAAGATTTGGATTAATTCCAGAATTTATTGGACGTCTGCCAGTCAATGCAATGTTAACTGAATTAGATGAACAGGCATTAATTCAAATTTTAACTGAACCCAAAAATGCTTTAACTAAGCAATATGCAAAATTGTTTGAGTATGAAGGAATTATTTTAGAATTTGAACCAGAAGCACTAAAAGCTGTGGCACAACAAGCTCTTAACAGAAAAACTGGCGCAAGGGGCTTACGAGCTATCTTAGAGCAAACTATGTTGGATGTTATGTATGAAGTTCCAGCAAATGATAAAGTCTGTAAAGTCATTGTGACACTTGATTCAGTAAGTGGAAAGTCTACTCCTACGCTAGTGGAGGGAGTTCGATCGATTGTTCCGGCCCAAGTGGCAATGCCTGCTAAAAAGAAAATGGAATCAGCTTCTTAAATTTTTTTAGTTATCGGTATTAAGATTAATTTTTTAATACCGATAAATATTCATGAAATTTGTAACCTTATTTTCACTTTTATTACTCGCACCGATACTTTACTCAGAAGAAATTCAACAATTAAGCAAAGATGTCATTCAGATCGTAGAAAAGATGCCTGGAGGGGATCCGCTTTTAGAGAGTGAAGGAAAATTTTACTTAACAAGATCTCAAGCAGATCAACTTTTAAGTTACAGTAAAGTAAATCAAGATATTGCTTCCCTTACAACCGGAATGAGACAAACCCAAAATGGAAAATTTTGTCCGGCCCCAATAGTTGTGTCTAATTCTTCTCAAGCAATTGCACCACATGTTGGGATTTTGTTATTTGCCACAAGTACCGCTCCAGCGTCTTCAACAGGTACTGTATTCACCAACACTCCCATTTCTCTACCTGAACAAGTTTACACTCAACTTTTTCAAACTCCAGCTGACTGGAAAAATATTTTATTGGCCAATAAAGATAAATTAACATCAGATCAAAAAATTGAATTAATTTCAAAACTCGGTACGTATTTTAATAACGGTTATAATTATGCTCGTGCGGATGATAAAAAGGCCTCAGGATTTGTCAGTACTGAACAATTATTAGTAGCAGTTCAAAAAGGGAAGCCCGGCGGAATATGCAGAGATATTGCATTGGCACAAACACAAATGTTGGAATTGCTAGGATTTAAAGATAATTATGTTTTAAGTTATAAAAGCTTTTCTGGTCACCATGCCACAGTTCTTTCAGTAGACCCAGAAACAGGAAAAATTGTAAAATTTAATTATGGTGAAATATCTACTGCGGCAAAAGGATCGGGGACGCAAGCACTAGACCAGGACACAGTACTTCCAGATTTTGGAATTAAATATAATATTTACGACACAAAAGGTAAACCTGTTGTTCAGCTCCCATCAGAACTTGGCCAAATGTTAAAAGAAACTACTGGCGGAATTGATAGAGAATTCAATTCCAAAAATTACAATTTAGGAAAAATTAGTTTTGAAAAAAATGGAATTCACGGAAACCTGTTTACTGGGCAAACATCAACTGGAGAAACTGTCAGTGGTGTTGCTATCTATGTAAATAAAGAGAGTGAATACTTAAAGACTCATATCGGAGTAGCAGCTTCATCCACAAGAAGTGAGAAAAAAGTTACAAGTATATCAGCTGATAATTTATATTTAAATGCTGGTGGCGAAGCGAGAACAGGTACACTGCAACTTGGACTAGCAGCAATTCGAGGAGTTATTGGAAGTGAAGTTGGAATACTAAGATCAGATGTGAGTCAACGTAATCGCGCCAATGGACTATTACTAGAAGGTAAGGGCGAAATTGATGCTTCAATTGAAGGATTCCTAGGCCTGCAAACGGAAGTAAAATTAAAAGATGGAAAAACAGTAATTGAAAATCAAACTTATATAAATGTTTATCCAGATTTTTCCAATGTCGCCAGCGCTGATCATATGACAGTCGCCACAAATTCAGTCGTTGTTGATACTAAACTGACACATCAATTTAGCGATGGAGATAAGTCTGCACTAGCGAGAAGTGTTGTTATTTTTAGAAATTATGGTTCAAGTGTAGTTCTAGAGGCAGGCTATCAAAATAAGGCAAGTGGGAGTCGTTATGTAGCGGGAGTGAGTGCTCCTTTGACTTCTCAGCCTAGTTTTCTGCCAGGAGGAACAAGTAGTGCCTATGTACGTGGTGAAAAAGAAATTTTAAATGGATTAGTTTTTGGAGTGGAGCTAGAACAAAATAGTTCGCATCAGACATCTGCAAGAGTTGGAGTAGAAGGGAAATTTGATTAAGTTTATGTTTTTTAAAATTAGGCACTAATCAACGCTCTCATCCCTTTTGTAAAAAAACTCCCACCAAGTAGAACAATAAATAAGAGTGAAACCATGTTTAAGGTTTCAAATGTAGATAATCTATTGCCAATGATCGCTAACACTATTCCAGCAGAAATATTTGGAGTGACAAATGCTAAATCAAGAAATGAGTGAACTCTACTCATGAATTCTTTGGGAACTGTTTCAGAAATATAATTCAACTGAGAAGGAATTCGAATAAAGACAAGCCCCCCCCAAAAAAAGCCAACTACACAATTTAGATAATAATTGGTTGTTCGAATCCAAAGTGCCATAAGAAGTGCTTCAGAAATAACACCAATAATAAATAATCTTGAGGCCTTAAATCTTTTTCCAAGATGAGAAGAAAAGTATCCACCAAAGATTCCACCAAGACCGAAAAGCGAAATATTAATTCCGTATGCTTGTTCACCTTTTCCTAATATCTCTTTTACGAAAGGCAAAAAGAGCGGAATAAGAACTCCAATACAAAATCCAATGACAATTGTACACATAAGCATGGCCGATAAGTCGAGACGTGAGGAAACATATTTATAACCATCATAAAAATCGGATTTAATATTTTTAGAAAAGCTGTGTGCCAAAGTATTTTCTTTTTCAATAAAATTATATTTAATTTGAAACAACAAATAAATTCCTAAAATATAAGTTAGAATATCAAAGCTTAATACTTGCACCACTCCATGAAAGTAACTGTAGAGAGTCGCACCGAGTAGCGGACCAGCTAAATGTAGTACGGCCATAGTACCACCAAAAAGAGAATTGGCCGTTTTGATATTATGATCGGGAACTATTTCATTTATAACGGCCTGTCTACATGGATTGTAAATTCCTGTGAAAAATCCAATTAATCCGTTCGCAATCATAATGTAAAAAATATTATGGAAAAAAAATAAAGAGATAACGATTGGTACTCTTAAAATTTCAGATAAAATAAGTAGATTTCTTTTGTTAAAGCGAACACCTAGTGGCCCACCCAGGAGACTTCCCATGGTGATGCAAAAAAGAAAGATGGCACGGCTCGTACCAAGAAATCTTTTATCACCACCACTTAAAACGAAAACTAATAACATAATTGCTGTATCGGTTACAAATGAGCCAAGCTCGGATGCAAAACCAGCAAAATAAAGTTTTGAAAAATTGTGGTGTTTTAAGATTTCTGGTGTTTTGAACATAAAGTTTTATATGCCTCATCGTATTCAGTATTTAGTCGATTCATGATGGATGAAACAGTTTCAATATGTGTAGAGAATTCAATTGAAGGCCCTGCACACCAAACAGTTTTATAGGTGGCCGCAAATGCAGCTTGTTCAATTGCTTTCATGCCTTTGTAATAGGTAAGCATTTTTGCATATTTTTTTAATTTTTTATTTGTATTTAAAAATGATTCTAAAAAATTTTGTTCAGTTCCAATCTTTTTTACGTAGGGAGTCTTGATAACACTGCAAGGGCTTCCCGATATTTTTGTCGTCATGACAATGTCTTCTGCTCCATAATCTATCACAGCTTGTTTATACTCGTTTGAAATAGGTGCTTCTTTTGTCGCAATAAAAAGTGAGCCGATAGAAACACCTTCAGCTCCAAGCGCAAAGGTCGAGAGTAATCCTTCTCCGTTGCCAACTCCTCCAGCTGAAATAATTGGCAAGTTGCAATGTCTTTTTAACATAGGGATAAGTATAGATGGTGCTATAGGACCAGCATGTCCACCAGCAGCTGAATTAACGGCTATAATTGCATCAGCACCAAGGGCCTCAACTTTTTTTGCGTACTCAACATCTACGACATCGCAAAATATTTTAACACCTTTAGGGGAAAGTCTTTTTATAATATTTTCTGGCGAACCAAGGGACGTAATGACAAAAGCTGGTGGGTGTTTTTCCAAAATTTCTAAATGACTTTCTAAGTGAATATTAGATTTATTGACGATTAGATTTACTCCAAAAGGGCCGGGGCATTTTTCTTTTAATTCCAGCAGGGCCGTTTCTAACTCAGTAGAAGTTTTGAAATTCAATGAAGGAATACACCCCATAAATCCATTACGAGCTGCTTCAATTAACATTTTATTATTTGAAACCAGAAACATAGGCGCCATAATAATGGGGTATTTTAGTTGAAATGTTTCTGTTAGCCAGGTTGAAATCACATGAATCTCCTAATGGAATCCCTCTTTCTTTTATTATTGTAAGAAGTTATTAGAGAAAAGAATAGGAATTTCGCCCTTAAACTTAGACAATTTTATGAAATATAGCGAAACTATTTAGATGATCAATTTTAATCAGGATGATTAATATTTAACCGGGATGTTTTATTATGGAATTAAGGAAACTATTATCTTTCGTACTTAGCTCGTTGTTACTCACATCTTTTGCCATTAAAGCAGAAGAAAATCCGATTGATAAAAAAGTATTTATTACTGTTGATGCTGATACAGTTCAGTTCTCAGAGAAAAAATTTGGTTCGAGAGTTGAAGCTCTTGAAACAGTTGATGGAATAAGTGTTTTAAAAATTGATGAGTCAGCTCTTCCGTGGCTTTCAATGTTTATGCACAGAGAATTTAAACGTTGTGGTGGCTTCATGGTCCATGACTCTGAATTAGATGCAAGTAAATTAGTAAATTCAGTAAATGAAAAATTATTTGCAAAAAATAATCAATTTATAAATTATAAAATTGATCAAGACGATACTGTTACTCCAATGATTGCTCAGTTAAAAACAGATAATCTTTTAGCTACAATTACTAAGCTCTCAAGTTTTAAGAATCGCTTTTATAAAGGTGAATCTGGTAAACAATCTGCAGCTTGGATTAAAGACTCATGGTCTTCACTTGTAAAAGGAAGATCTGATGCTACAGTCGAATATTTCAATCATTCATCTTGGGATCAACCGTCAGTTATTCTAACTATTAAAGGAAAATCGGATGATACAATTATATTGGGTGGACATCAAGATTCAATAAATGGCTGGATGACTGGCGCTACTGCAACTGCTCCTGGTGCTGATGATAATGCATCTGGAATAGCAACTATTACAGAAGTAATAAGAGTACTTGTTGAAAATTCATACCAACCACAAAAAACAATTAAATTTATGGCCTACGCTGCTGAAGAAGTAGGGCTATTAGGTTCAAATGCAATTGCAACAGATTTCAAAGCAAGAAATGTAAACGTAGTTGGTGTCATGCAATTAGATATGACAAATTTCAAAGGTTCAAGAGATCTAGATATTGTAATGATGCAAGATTTTACTAATACCGAACAAAATACATTTATTGGTACAATTATTGATCATTATGTTCCAGGAATTAAATGGGGATATGATAAATGTGGATATGCATGCTCAGATCATGCTTCATGGCATGCTCAAGGTTACCCTGCTTCAATGCCCTTTGAATCTAAAATGCATGAATATAACGGAAAAATTCATACTGCAAAAGATACACTTTCTATTTCAGAGAACCACGCTGATCACGCGATTAAATTTGCCAAGTTAGCACTTGCTTATATCGTAGAATTAGACCGATAGGATTTAATAAGATATAATCAGTCGTATAACCCCTTAAAGGAAATTATTTAAGTGAGTACGACTGATTTTCCCACTCTTCCAGATTACACATCAATTCAAAACTTCTTAGAGACCGAAAGAAAAACTTTAATTAAAGTTCATTCATTTGAAAAATCTGATGATTATCTCAGATCTGAAGAAGATGCTGCTATTATTTTAAATTTTGTCGAAAAAATTCAAACTGTTTTATGGGAATGTTTTAAGCGCAACCCCTCTTTAATTGCAGTGTTTAATACTGAATATATCAACTTCTTTGAATTCTTAAGTCGTCAGTCAATTATCGAAAATATTTTTATCGACGATTGCCTAATGCCTGAAAAAGAAATTTTTTATTTTGGCCAAGATGGAGGATTAACTCCCGCAGCGCTTGAAATTCACTATTCGGTCTTAAAAAAATGGGCCGATGATAAAGAGTCAAAACATCTTGAGACGCAAAAACTGGTAAAAGAAAATTTTAATACTGATAAAAAAATAAGTGAACTTTCGTGCCAATGTATTTCATGCTTGGCAGACTATCGCACTAGAGTAAGAGAAGTCGTCTTTGATGAATGTGTAGGCATTTTGAATGACACAAAAGATAAGATTGAAGCACAAATAAATCAGCACTCAAGTGATGTTTCACTTCTTTATCAAAACATGTTGCGCTCAATGGATAAAAAATTCCAATCTGTGCAATATCGTTTAAAAAAATCATCACTAAATCGTTTAGAATCACAAATTAAAGTGATGGCCGAAGAAATGTTTACTTATCCCAACGATCTGGCCAGACGATATTCACATAATTTAATTCTATATTTTCATTCTTTATTATTAGGGCAGGGATTAAGCATAGATTTAGTTAGTGATGTTGAATATGAAAGATTTTTTATTCAATTAACAACTAATATTTGGCGACATGAACGTTATTTAGAAACAGAGTTTAAGAAATTAGTAAAATCAATATTAGTTTTAAAAAGAAAGGATATTTCATCTAATATTTTACAAGAATATCTTGGACAGTTTTGGATTCACTCTCATGCTAGAAAAATCCCAAGAAAGATTATTTATCATATGGGTCCTACTAATTCAGGTAAAACTTATCACGCGATAGAAGCTTTGGTACTTGCAAGAAAAGGTTGTTACCTTGCTCCTTTACGTCTTTTAGCAGCTGAACTCTACGATACAATGAACCAAAAAGGGGTGAGAACTACACTCTTAACTGGTGAAGAAGTTATCGAAATAAAAGATGCCACTCATTATTCTTCAACTATTGAAATGGCAAAATTAGGTGAAGAGTTTTCGTGTGCTGTAATTGATGAAATTCAAATGATTACTGATCCTCAAAGAGGGTGGGCATGGACTCGTGCACTGGTCAATCTGCATTCACACGAAATTCATGTTTGTGGAGATGGTTCGGTTCTTGATCTTGTTAAACAAATTGTTGATTTATGTGGTGATGAACTAGAAATAAAAAACTATCAACGAATGACAGAATTAAAAGTTGAGGAACGACCAATTACAATTTCTGAATTACAAAAACATGATGCACTTATTGTATTTTCCAGAAGAAATGCACTTAAGTATAAATATGATCTTGAGCAAGTTGGCTTCAAAGTTTCGATTATTTATGGAATGTTATCCCCTGAAGTGAGAAGAGAACAAGCACGTAAGTTTGATAAAGGTTTAACTGATGTCATCGTCAGTACTGATGCTATCTCAATGGGAATGAATTTACCTATTAAAAGAATCGTATTTACGACTCTCACTAAATTTATTGATTCACAAGAACGACCTATTACAGCTAGTGAGATTAAGCAAATTTCAGGACGAGCAGGACGTTTTCAACGTTTTCCCGTAGGATATGTTACCTGTTTACAGAAAGTAGATGATGGAATAAATGAAATAAAATATGCACTTGAAACATTGCTGGAACAACAAGTTAAAAGCATGGTGGGCCCAGATTTAGATATATTTACAAAAGTAAATAATGCACTCATTAATAATAATTTACCGTCATTAAAACTCTCTGAGTTTTTACGATTGTTTAACACCATGATATTTACGAAACCATTTTACTGTGTTGACTTAAAAGAGATGATCGAGTTAGCAGAAACGGTTGAAGATATCGATTATAATAATGTCCTAAGTTCATCTGAAATATTTGGTTTTGCCTGTGCCCCTGTAAATTTGGGTCTAATGGAACATGTACAATATTATGTTTGGATATTGAAAAAATTTGTCAGTGCTGAAGTTATACATAATGAAAATATTAATCATACTTCTAACGAAATTGATTACCTTGAAACAACAATAAAATGTGTTGAACTATATCAATGGCTTGCTAGGCATTTTAACAATAAAAATTTCTCATTTGAAGAAAGAGATTTGATTGAAAATAAATTACAAGCAGTTGATAAACTCAATTTGCTACTGTCGGATAAAATAGTACCGACTTGCTCAAGCTGCGGTTGCAAACTTCCTGAAACTGCTAAATTTCCAATTTGTGAAGAATGTTTTAAGCAAAAAAGATTTAGTCGGAAGCCATTTCCACGAAGAGGAAGCAGTAAGCCTGGCGATGAAAAAAGACAATCAAATCTTTCTTCAGCAGTGTCTTCAACTAAAAAAGATTTCAGACAAGGCCAACCTTCTAAGAAAAGAAAATTTCAAGGTAAACCTAAAAAATAGAAATGCACTACAAAGAATGGGCAAAAAATTTATTACTTGGAAGTGAATTAGCAGATAAACTAATTCATGAAAAAAATTTAGAAATAAGTTTTTCCAACGAATATTCTAATTTCATTTTACCGAACAATCCCGGCAGAAGTACAAAGTTACAGTTTGATAATTTACAAACCAAATTTCCTAAAAGAGGAAGTTTTCATCAAGACGATAGAAGGGCCTTGGCACTACACTTCTTCGCTAATCATGAATTGTTGGCCATTGAAATGATGGCCGCGGCTTTATTGCGTTACCCCGATAATTCAGAAGATGATCTGTTGATGAAAAAAGGATTAATTAAAACTATTTTAGATGAACAAAAACATTTAAGTTTATATTTAAAACGGATGAATGATTTAGGCTTAAAGCTAGGGGATTATCCTCTCAATGATTTTTTTTGGCGTCAAATGGATCAACTTAAAACACCGGCTAATTTTTATTCCTTGATGGCGCTTACTTTTGAATCAGCAAATCTTGATTTCGCAATTTATTATGAAATGTGTTTTGCAGAAGTGGAGGATACTGAGTCAGCTAAAATTATGAACATAGTTTTTGAAGACGAGATTTCACATGTGGCCTTGGGGGCAAAATGGCTCAATCAATGGCGCGGAGATAAAAAACTTTGGGAATATTTTTATGAACACTTACCATTTCCTATCACACCTGCAAGATCTAAGGGGATGAATTTTAATCGTGACGCTAGATCAAAAGCTGGTCTTTCTGATGATTTTATAAACATTCTTGAAGCTTATAGAGATCCATTTGGAATTACAAATCGTAGAAATAAATGAATAGTTATAAAGTAAATTTAGATTATGAATCGTATCTTTTTGATCCTAGTTATAAGGAAAATTCAACTCAGTCAAATGCTTTTATAAAAGAATTTGAGTATGTTTTTTTTCTTATCAATAATGAAAACTGCATTTTAAAAAATATTCAAAAATATAATAAAGAATATCTTGATAAATTAAAAGCATTAGAATGTACGATCCCTATACTTAATTCAGCTGAAGAGAATTACCAGTACTGGTGGGGATTACAGGCAAACAAAATATTAGAGCAAGAATTAAATTCCAAATTAACATCAGCTAGGCTTGCGCTTGATAATAATTGGGGAATGTTTAATGGGAGTATTGTTCAATCTGCAACAGAAGCCAATGAGTGGATAAAAAAATATCCTATAATTGATTGGATAATAAAAAGTCCATTCGGAGTTAGTGGATCGGGACATTCACTTTATAAAGGGCAAGAATTTACCGGGCCGCAACTTCTTGAGCCAATTCATCAGCGAGTATTTGATATTGGTACAACATTTGAAATAAGTGACGGAAAACTTACGAATGTATTTATGGTAGAAAACTTAAATAGTAAAAATGGAAGTTTCAAAGGAGGAATTGCTGGATCTGAAAAATCTATTTTCAAGAGCTATATCTTTAAAAAATATAATTTTGACTTAACAGAGCTCGAAGAAATTACAAAAAAGATTTTTAATAAATACAAAGAAATGGGAGCAAGTTCTAATATACAGATTGATTCATTTGTATATTTAGAAAATAACAAACTGAAATTATATCCGTTAGTTGAAATCAATTATAGAAAAACAATGGGTCTTGTTCTGCAAAATCTAACGAGGATAATGAAGTGTCATTTAATTGAATGGAAAATAACCCATACTAATGAATATGAATTAAAAAGTGAATGGATTAAATTATCTCCTGAAGGAAATAGATTTAAATCGTACGTTCGTATAATTTAAAAATTTGGTTCCACGTTTCTTCTGGTGTACGGCCATAAGCCACCACGCCATCAGCATGGCCATGCATGTAAAAAATTCCAGAATCAGTATTTCCAATACACTTCTGTGTAGCTAATGCCATTTCAACAGTACCATACGGTACATTGATTGCGGTGTGAGGAAAATTTTCACTAATCATTAAGTTCCAAATGGGAAAAGAGTGAATATGAAAAACTGACTTAATTAAAGGATTATGACTATATAAAGCGGCATGTGTAAGAACTTCACTTGAAGCTTCAATTACGCCTTCCATTTTGACTTGCAAATTATTAATAGAATAATCCAGAATACGAGTGTAATGACTTCCGTTAAGAGTAGAATATTTACCTGTCTGCGTACCGGAAATAATAAATTGTGGATGTGTGCTTTTAAAAAGATGAGAGTAGTCTGAATACATTGAAATATTTCCAAATCCAATTTTATCTTTTGGATACTCACCGATCAGATTTAAATCATAAAGCTTTTTCCTCCAGTATTCAATCTCAGTATATTCAATAAGTGGAAGTGGTGGTGAATGGGAAAAATTTGTCCTATCATACTTAATAATTCCATCATCTATTACTTTCATAAAAATCCTTTATACTATTTTATATGACCAATGAATCATCGACAAATGAAAATAAAGCTAGTCACGAAAATAATGATGGAAATAATAAACCCCAAAAGCCAAAGATGGCAAAGGGGAGTATGATCATTAGAGTAATTGTCATTTTAGGACTAGCATATTTTGCAGTTACAGAATTTATACTTAAAGAGCAAGTGCCTAATGTTGCAACTACTGAATCTGTAAAACCCAAAGCACCTAAAAAAAACAAAAAAGAAATTGTTCCAGAGCAACCAAGTACCAACAATGAAATTGATAAACATATTCCAACAAAAGAAGAAAATATCACTCAGGAATCGCAAACCCATGAAGCTGAAAAGCCAATAGTAGAGGTTGGGACATCGGCAGTTGAAGAGCTAAAAGCTGTTGTCGAAGAAGCACCTGTAGAGGAAATAAAGATCACTCAACATGAGGAACAAAAAGCACCAGAAAAAATGGTCGAGGAAGTCCCTGTTGATAAAGCAATTGATAAGTTAATTGACAAAGTTGATGATAAAGTTGCTGACAAAGCTGAAGAGAAAATTGAACCGAAAGTCGAAGAAAAAGTAGAGCCAACAGTTAATGTACAAGATGTAAGAGGCGGCGAAGTACAAGTAGTAGAAGAACCAACTAAAACAGGTGACTTTGATTTAAAAGATAAAATTATTGTGGATGAGATTTACATTGATCCACCCAATTATGAAATACTCGGGCGTGGTTTAGTTTATAACTGCAAAGAAAAATTTTGGTCATGTGTTAGTAAGTCTGCATATCTTCAATGCAATAAAAATATGAAATGGAATAACTCAAATAATAAAAAATCTGAATGTGCAGTAGTAAATGTATACAATACCGATGAAGATTGTCAGAAAATTCAAAAATATAATGTTGCAATCTCTAAACCCACAGCTTTTTGTAAGTAGTAAAATACTTTAATCAAGTATAAACAAATGCAATTATTTTTACCATAATAGCAAAACAAGTTTATAATTATTAATATTTAAATATTATTAACAGCGAAGAGAGTGAAAAAATATGAATGTATTAGTAGTCGATGATTCAAGAGCAATTTATTCAATGGTTTCACAAATGTTAACAGAAGGTGGACATACGAGCGTCTGGGCAGAAGATGGGTGTAAGGCCGTAGAGATCTTATTGAAAGATAAATCAATACAAATGATACTTCTTGATTGGAATATGCCCAATATGAATGGACCCGAATTTTTGGAAAAAAATATAAAAGAGAATTTTACCTCCGTTCCAATTATAATGATGACAACAGAAAACTCACCCGTTCATATAAAAAAAGCACTAAGTTTAAACGCTGCTGAATACATAATGAAGCCATTTACTAAAGATATTCTCTTTAATAAGTTCTCGCTACTTGAAATAATGTTTTAATTTTTCTTAGGATAAAGCAATGATTAGAGATGAAGTCTACAAGTTTTTTTCAGATTATATTTTTCAACACTCAGGAATGGTGTATTCCGCCAGTGATTATTATCGGCTTGATGCTCGTATAAATGAATTGGTGAAAATCTTTTCTGCTAAAAGTGTTGATGAAGTGTATGACATGTATAAAAAAAATATTACACCGGACATGAAGGCCGTGCTTATAAATATTTCGACGAATAATGAAACGTATTTTTTTAGAGATGTGAAGCCATTTTCCGTTTTAACTAAGCAAGTGTTACCAGAGATCCTCGCAAAAATTCCAACTGGCACAATTAGTATCTGGAGTGCAGCAAGCTCAACCGGACAAGAGGCCTATTCTATGCTTATGGGCGTCCAGAGCTCTGCCATATCCTCCGCTTTTTCAAGGCTGAGTTTATTTTGTTCAGATATTTCTACAGATGCTTTAAATAAAGCCAAGAAAGGTATTTACAACGGATTAGATGTTCAAAGAGGATTACCCGTTTCGCTTTTGATGAAGTTTTTCACTCAAGGTGAAGATGAAAACTGGCAAATTAATAAAGACATTATGGCAAAAACAAGATTTGCAGAATTTAATTTATTAAAGGATGCCTTTCCTAAAGAGTCTTATCATATCATATTTTGTCGAAATGTTTTGATCTATCAAGAAAAAGAAAATAAAGCGGCCATACTGAAAAATTTATATTCATCTTTGAAGCCCGGCGGTTACCTTTTTCTTGGAAATGGAGAAAGCTTAATAGGTATAGATATTAAGTTTGAGAGGGTAACAATGGATGGATATACAATTTATAAAAAAAACTGAGAGTAATAAATGTCAAATTTAAATTCGGCCAACGTTCAGGAATTTCTTATAGAGTCTTTCGAAGCGTTATCCAGCATAAATGATGAAATAACCACATATGAAAAAAATCCTAAAGATAAAGAACTTTTAAATTCTATATTTAGAAAAGTTCATACTTTAAAAGGCTCAGCTAGTTTTTTTAGTTTTAAAAAACTACAAGAAATTACTCATGCTGCTGAAAGCGTTTTAGATTTTATTAGAGACGACGTCATCGTACTTACTGCAGATATGATAGATGTCTTTTTGGAATGTTTTGATAGCTGTGTAGAGCTTTTAAAATGTGTAGATCAGACAACTAAAGAAAATGATAAAAACTATGGAGCATTGGCAGGAAAGCTTACAGCATTACTCGAAAAATCATCAAATGCAAGTGGTGGGCTCAGAGGTGAAGGTACAAAAATACATAGCGCTCTCCTTGAACAAACTGCTGATGTTAATTCATTAAAATCTGAAACTAATAAGCCTGTTGAAAAAATTCTAGTCCAGAAAAATGAAATAAAGATTGAAGCCAAGGTTGAAAAAATGGAAAAAATTGAACCCAAAATACCTGTTGCAACACCAGTAGTTGTCGCTAACGGAACAGATCATGACGGAGATGGTGCACCTAAGGCTGGAGGTATTGCAGATTCTGTTGTAAGAGTTAACGTACAATTATTAGATAAAATAATGAATGTAGTCGGAGAATTAGTTTTAAATAGAAATCAAATACTTCAATTTGCTAATACTTCTAAGTCTGTTGATCTTACAAGACTTTCGCAACAACTTAACATGATTACAACTGAACTTCAAAATGATATTATGACAACAAGAATGCAGCCGGTAGGATCTGTGTTATCAAAGTTTGAAAGAATAGTTCGCGACCTTGCCAGATCTCAAAATAAAAAAATTAAATTGGAAATAGTTGGAAAGGAGACAGAGTTAGATAAAACTCTTTTAGAAGCAATTAAAGATCCACTAACTCACTTAATCAGAAACTCAGTTGATCATGGAGTAGAGTTACCTGAAAAACGAAAAACAAGAGGTAAAAACGAAGAAGGTAAAATTGTTATTAAATCTTACCATGAAGGCGGTCAAGTCACGATTGAGATTACTGACGATGGAAATGGAATTAATCCTCAAGTCATAGCCGATAAAGCGGTACAGAAGGGACTGTACACTCAAGAACAAGTACAAAAACTTACAGCGAAACAAGTCTTAAATATTATTTTCCTACCGGGGTTCTCTACTGCTGAGCAAGTAACCAATATCTCTGGTCGCGGTGTAGGAATGGATGTTGTTAAGAGCAATATTGAAAAAATTGGTGGATCGGTTGATGTAAGCTCAGTACTTGGAAATGGAAGTACATTTAAATTGAAGATTCCACTTACTTTGGCCATCGTTTCAGTTTTAGTGGTGAAATCTGAAGGTGAAACTTTTGCTATTCCCCAAGTTAGTTTAGTCGAATTGGTTCGTCTTGAAACATCTAACCAGAAAAATCAACTTGAGATTTTACATGATTCAGAGTTTTTTAGATTAAGAGGAAATTTAATTCCAGTTTTTCGTTTAAATGAAAGTTTGAAATTAGCAAAACGACCTATAAATGAAAATCAACTTCAATCTGATGGAACTAATATTGTTATCCTAAATGCAGATGGTCGAATTTATGGTCTCATTGTTGATGAAATTTTAAATACTGAAGAGATAGTCGTAAAACCACTAAGTAATAAATTTAATAATCTTACTTTTTTTGCAGGCGCGACAATAATGGGCGATGGAAAAGTCGCACTAATTGTTGATGCTCAGGGATTTTTTAATACTGTAGATAAGGGGCATTGCCATGCAGTTGAGCAATTGGTTGATGCTGTAGATAACCTTAAAAAACTAGGAACCGAGGATCAAGAAGTATTACTATGTGGATTGGGAGATCAACGTAATTATGCTATCCCGTTAATGTTGGTGAGCAGGCTTGAGGAATTTCAGGCGAGTAATATTGAATGGACTGGCGATCAGGCCGTTATTAAATACGGAAATGTTCCGATGCCTCTGGTAAATATTGAAAAAAGTCTAAAGCTAAAAGGTTACTCTTTGCTTGAAAGTGTAAAAAATAATCAAAAAACTATTGTACCATGTGTTGTTGTTAAAATTAGAAATCAGTCATTTGGTTTTGTTGTAGATGCAATTAGGGACATTGCAATTAGTGAAGGTGGAATTAATTCTGATGCTGTAGATAGAGACGGATTACTGGGTACAGTGTTTGTCACACAGAAAACAATTACGTTATTAGATGTTCATAGCATTGTAGGAATGCAGAAATTAGGAAAAAATATTTTTCAAAAGAATACTGAAAAAAATCTAGGTAAGATTCTGCTAGTAGAAGATTCACCATTATATAGAAAGGTAGTTAAGGATTATCTTGAAGATAATGGATATGAAGTCACAACTGCAATAAATGGTCAGGAAGCATTAGGAATTTTAAATTCAGACGTAGTTATAGATATTGTTATAACTGATATCGAAATGCCGGTTATGAATGGCTGGGATTTTTCAACTGAAATAAGAAAATCATCCAAAAATTATTCTAAAGTACCTATCATTGCTTTATCAACAAGAGTTTCACCTCAGGATAAAGAGCGTGGACTTGGTGTTGGATTTAATCACCATTTAGAAAAATTAAATAAACAGGAAGTTTTGAATACCGTTAATATATTTTCCAAACATTAATAGGATAAAAATTTATGAGTGAAGAACATGCAGTATCATTAAAAAGTGGGAGGCTTTGTGGATTTAAAGTTGGAGCTGGCTTTTATGCCATCTCTGTTTTGGATATACAAGAAGTAATTAAACCACAACTTGTTACAAAAGTTCCATCGGCACCTGCACACATTCAAGGATTGCTAAATTTAAGAGGTCAGATCGTGACGGCAATAAGTTTGAAAAGTCTATTTGGACTCGATAATTCAAATGAAGCAAGCGGTGATTATATGAATATCATTGTCAGATCTGGGAACTCTCTTTGTTCTCTTGTCGTTGATAAAGTTATGGATGTTATTGATGTTGATGAAAAAACATTTGAAGCGACACCAGATACTATTGATGAAAAAGTCAGGGCTCTTATTTCTGGGGTTTATAAGTTAGATACTAGTTTGTTAATGCTTCTTGATTTAGAAAAAACTCTAAATATAAATATGTAGTTACTGCAAAGTAGGTAGTTTTGAAAGTTTTAGTTGTTGATGATTCAATTGTATTTAGAAGTGCAATTACAGAGGCCTTGAAAAAGATTCCTGATTTAGATGTATTTAAATCAGTTGTGAATGGAAAATTGGCGCTCGATATTTTGCGACTTCATCCTGATGTAGATTTAATTACGCTTGATATGGAAATGCCCGTAATGGACGGCCTAGAAACAATTAGAGAAATTAGAAAAACTAATAAAGACGTCACCATTATTGTCTTTTCTTCTGTGACAGTTAAAGGTGCCGAAAAAACAATTGAAGCATTAAATGCTGGTGCTGACGACTTTTTGGCAAAACCTGAAGGTATGGATGGAATAGAAGCTGAATTAATTCCAAAAGTTTTAGCATTTAAAGATAGAAAAATTAAGCGCTCAACGATTGTAGATCGGAAATCCGTATCCATAAGCAATATTATTCCATCAACAAATGATATGCCCATCAAGCCCAAGTTAATATTAATTGGAAGTTCTACTGGTGGTCCAGATGCACTTACAACAGTATTTAAATCGATTACTGAAAAAGTCTCTGTTCCTATGTTATTAGTTCAACACATGCCCCCAGTCTTTACTCAGAAACTTGCAGCAGCACTTTCAAAATTATCACCTGTTGAAGTACGTGAAGCCAAAACTGGAGATAAATTAGAGCCTGGAGTATGTTTGATGGCGCCTGGTGATTTTCATATGACTGTAAATAAAGATGGAGAAATTGTACTCAATCAAAATGAAAAAAATTGTTTTGTTCGTCCATCTGTAAATGTTCTACTTGAATCAGTGTCACAGAATTATACTAAGCAAATATTAAATATAATTATGACAGGTATGGGGGATGATGGAGCAGCTGGCACTAAAAAAATTTCAGACAAAGGAGCTTACACTTATATACAAGATAAAGAATCGTGTATAGTTTGGGGAATGCCTGGAGCTGTTTATAAAGTGATTGGAGATCAGGCCCGAATCATTTCTTTAGGGCAAATAGGTTCGTTAATAAATACAGTATCGAAGAGGTTATAATATGTTTTTTGGTGAATATCTAGTTGTAAAAAAAGTAATAACAGAAGATCAGCTGCTCGATGCTCTAACTTATCAAGTTGAACATTTGCCTTCTTTTTTAAAAGTTTTAAGAGGAGAGAAAATACTAAGTACGTCTGATCTATTTAAAATGATTAAAATTCAACTTGAAACGAATAGCGACCTGGTTGGTGTTTTAAGAGATGAAAATAAGCTTGATGAAAAACAGTTGCATCAAATATTTACCAAACAAGCTAGTTCTAGAATAATGTTAGGACAAGTTTTGGTTGAGTTAAAAATTATTGATCAAGGTTTAGTTGAGACTAATTTATATAATTTTTTGAGAGATAAGGATAATTTACAATCAATTCAAAAAGAAAAACAAGTTGAATCTATCGCATCTGCTACAAAGCCTATCGAAATGAGTGAGGCAGCTTTAGAATCTTTAAGAGAATTGGGGATGGTTATGGACACTCCCGTCCAGTCAGCGGAGATTGCAATTTCGGCACCTGTTGAAGCCTCTATATTCGTTGAAGAGTTTTTAAATGTATATAATACAAAGATGAAAAATAAATTAAATAAAATTCTAGAAATACTTAGACAGTCTGAAAATGATGACAGTGATATTTCGAATTACTTCAACTCGCTATATCGCGACCTGCACGTATTAAAGGGAGCCGCGCAAGTTGCGGAGTTGAGCCTCATTGAAGGCTTTGTAGGTGAATGGGAAATTGTTATTGAAAAAATTCTAACGATGAAAAATGAACAAGTGAAAAGTTGGTGTAAGGACGGACTTCCTTTTTTAACTGAGGGTATATCTCACTTATGGAAGATGAGGGAGCTTGTTGATAGAGATAAGAATGAAGCCAACATAGAATCAGTTAGTAATGTAGTAGCTAAGATAAAATCATTTCAGTAATATATTACGTTAAGTGAATATGGAAGGATGAGTTATAATCTTCTAGTACAAATACTTTTCCTGGAACTAGGCCCTTTTCTAAGTATTTAAACTTTATTTCTGAAATTTTTATACCTCTTTCCGTAAGTTTGGTTTGAATTTCATCCGGGATTAAATTTTCTAAATCTAGAAATGTACCTGCAGGTAATTCTATTCTCGCATGCTCTTCGGAGTTTTTAAAAATTTGTATTAGTAGGTGTTTGGCAAGTTCATGCGGTTGAGGGATCTGGTTTTTATAAAATGGAATATTTATTTCTGTTTTATTTAAGTCGATTTCAGTTTGAAATATTAGAAAAGTTGTTTGCCAGTTAATATTAACATCGAGAGATTTTATGAGCTGAATAACACCATAAAAACTTTTCATTAGCTCCAGGAATGCGGCATCACCACTTGAACGAAACCACCATTTGTTTTTACCAAGAAGATGTTCAATTCTGTCTTCCATGTTCCAAGTCGAAATATCAAAAGGACGATTTTCGAGAAATGGATCAAATAAAATATCTAAAAGACTTGGGAGTGAGTTTTGGAAATATTTAATTTTATTAAGATCAAAGCCAATATTTTCAAAATGTCCAAGATAGTTGATTTGTTCTTTTTTTATCGTTTTATAGATAAGAGTGAAAAGTGAATTTCTAATATTATCTGAAATTCGTATCCAGTTTCCAAAATCGATCCAATGAATCGTCAATGGTTCTTCTGAAATGATAAAATTAGATAAATTATTATCACCTTGGCAAAATCCATCAATGAATAAATGTTTAAAGTATTCTTGTACTAGTAATTCAGCTAGTTCTTTTCGTTTTTCTTGTGTCCAATTTCTTTTTATATTATTTAGCTCAAACCCTTTTATCCATGATTGAGTTAAGATTGACGAGTTCGAATATTGAGGAAAAGGTTGTAATATTTTCTTAGGGTTTTTTGAATTAAAATAGATCAAGTTATTTAACTCTAAATTATAATCTAATTCTTCATGTAGTTTTTTTTCAATACTAGCAATGTGAGAATCGGTATCAATATTCCATTGAGAAATTTTTGTAAGTTTTGCACCTTTTGCCGCCATTTTCAAAAGATTTAACTGTGAATCAATTGATGCCTTAACTTTTGGATATTGTATCTTGATAGCAACAAGTGTGTTATCTTTTAGGATTGCTTGGTGGACTTGGCCTATCGATGCACAGAAAACTGCGTCACTTAGACTTTTAAATTTTTCAAAAAAAATAATATTTAAACTCTTTTCGATAATTTGAATTACTTCTTTTTTATTTAGGACAATTTGGTTCTCATTCTGTGTCTCAAGTAAATCTGGCGCAATATTCTGAATTATTTTGTATAGTATTCCTCTTTCCTTTAATGCCAAATCAACTAGTTCAGTATTGTTTTTTTTATTTTTTAAAATTTTAAAAAACCTTAGTGAATTAGTATGTCTTTGAATAATTCGAAATAATCCCATAATTAAACTATATCAACTTCCTTATGTTTTTCATTCTAATTTTTTCAATAAATGTTCCGATAGTTATTAGAGTTAAGCTCTAATATCTATCAGAAGGAATTAGTATGAGTACTTTATCAAAAAATAGTGAAATACTTTATTCATTTATTGATGCCTCAACACCAATAATAGAAGAGATTGAAGAAATTATAACTCTTTTAAGGAACGATCCTAATTCTACTATTTTATTAAATTCATATTTTCGACTTTTATATACGTTAAAAGGAACTGCTCAGTGTGTTGGACTTAAAAATATACCTATTTTTGTTCAAAGCTATGGAGAGTTAATAGGCAAACTACAGTGGCAGCAAACAGTATTAACACCGGCAGTACTCGAGTCACTTATGCGTGGACTGGATCATTTAAAAGCAATGTATG